>JANXWW010000142.1 GCA_025350945.1 Burkholderiales bacterium | reverse complement strand
GTCGGTGGTGTGCGAAAACTCGACGTCCAGTTCACCGTGGTTGAGCCGCCGACCGCGCGGCCTTGCAAAATCACGATGCCTTTATCTTTGGTTTGACGGCCTGCGGATTCCTGATAAAGCTGCGGATACGCATCGCGTTCGCGCATGCGGAAATCAGTTGATGATTTAAACGGGCCTTCTTCAATCATCACCACGTTCAAACCCGCCGCAGTCAAAATTTCTGCCGTGGTGCCACCGCCCGCACCGGAGCCGACGATGACGACATCGCATTCGATATCGATATCCGCCGTCAGGCGTGAACCGTCGAGTATTTTCCAGCCGCGCGATTTGTCTTCACGCGCAATCTTGATGAAATCAGGAATCACACTTGCCGTCATTGCAGCCCCAGCTCTTTTGCGAATGGTGGCCCGCTATAACTAATCTTGCCCCACGATAATGGGTTGCCGTACCAGCACGCAATCATCACGCGAACCAAGGCCTGATAGCCCTGCTGCAAAAGCGCGAAACGATGATTGCGCCAGCGCTCAAGGAACTGTTTAATTTCTTCCTCAGTCGCATTCGGCCACGTTGCAGAAATGCCGACCACGAAACGACGTGTAATTGGCATGGTTAACAAGCTCAATAACTCTTCGACTTCACGCTGCACCGCTGGCGATAGCCCCGCCACAGTACGATCAAACGCTTCTACCACTTCGTTGATCGCGATTTGGCGCGAGACAATTTCATCGGGCAAGCTGCCCGCGAGGATCACTGGTGCCAATGCGGCAATGACTTCAGCGTCTTTGTTCGCCAGTTTTCTAAGATCGAGCGAACCGCGCGCGGCATCTGACACGGCGACGGCAAACGCGTTGCGGTCAAAAGATCGCGTGATCGCCAACGCAAGCGCGCCTGCGATGCCGACTTTTAAAAACTGGCGGCGACTGTTGCGGGAACGTAGTGTCATTTCAGCAGCAACTTCAGCATCTTCTCCACCCGCTTGCCATAGGGTGGCTTGAGCAAATTAAGGCCATTCAGTTTTGGCTGACGAAACACGGGCTTTAATTTTGAAAATGTATCAAACCCAAATTTGCCGTGATAGGCGCCCATACCTGAAGGCCCTACGCCGCCAAACGGCAACTCATCCTGCGAAATGTGGAGTAGCGTTTCGTTAATCGTCACACCGCCCGCAACGGTCTCGGACAACACGCGCTCAATGTTTTGACTATCGCGGCCAAAATAATAAAGTGCCAATGGGCGCGGATGCTCGTTCACATATCGAATCGCCGTGTCAATTGAGTCATACGGCACCAGCGGTAAAATCGGCCCAAAGATTTCTTCCTGCATGACGGTCATATTTTCAGTCACACCGTACACGATGGTGGGCGCGATTTTTTGCGCGATTTGATTATCAACATCAAGTTGTTCATTGGCGGGCGAAATAGGCGTAATCGATGCACCTTTAGACGCGGCATCGACCAAATAATTCTGCAAGCGCACAACATGGCGGGCGTTGATGATGCTGGTGTAATCCGCGTTATGGGCGAGCGTGGGATAAAGCGCAGCGACTGTGGTTTTTGCAACCTCGATAAATTCGGCTTCTGTTCCGCGCGGCAGCAGCACATAATCCGGTGCGATGCAGGTTTGGCCAGCGTTTAAACATTTGCCAAAAATAATTTTTTGCGCGGCCTCTGCCAGATCAGCTTCCGGGCCAATAATAGCGGGCGATTTGCCGCCCAGCTCCAGTGTTACGGGCGTGAGATTTTCTGCCGCAGCGTGCATCACGTGGCGACCGACAGCGGTCGAGCCAGTGAAGAGCAAATGATCAAATGGCAAGGCAGAAAATTCACGTGCGATTGCTGCATCACCATTAATGACTGCAATGTGGGTTGCTGCAAAATTTTCCGCAATCAGTTTCGCAAACAGCTCACCGAAACGCGGTGTGAATTCGCTCATCTTGATCAGCGCACGATTGCCCGCCGCGAGTGCGGCCACCAGCGGGCCGACAGCCAGCATCAACGGATAATTCCACGGCACAATTATGCCGACCACACCCAGCGGCTGTGCGCGAATTTCGGTGCGCGCGGGCATAAACCACAACGAAGCAAAACGGCGCGTGGGCGACATCCATGATTTCACCTGCGCTTTCGCGTGACGAATCGCGGAAAGCGACGGAAACATTTCAAGCAATTGCGTTTCATGCGCGGAGCGATTGCCAAAATCTGCGCTAATCGCGGCCTGAATTTCTGCGCTGTTTTTAACCAGTAATTGTTCCAGTTTCTCAAGCGCAATCCGTCGCGCGGCCACAGTTGGATTGCGGTCCAGCGCGTAGGCAGCGCGTGCATCAAGAAGCTTGCTTTGTAAGGTATTTGAATCGTTCATGGGCGTTGCGACATTGGGCTGGCTGAGATCCATAAATCTTTGCTTTGTAATCAATCGTGACGCCTAGAATACCAGTGCTGCCAGAGTACGACACGGCTCAATTAGATTGAATCCTCTAAATTGTGGCGATTTATTAATTAACCCAGCAACTAGAATACGGACATGATCGATAATCTGAAAAAACTGGAAGATTTGCGCGGCCCGGCATCGCTTGAAAAAAACGATGCCGATTTTTTTGTGCGTGTGAAAGCAGTCAAAGCCTGGCAGCAGTTGCGACTAGAGCGCACCTATCCTGACCTGGCCGCAGATGCGCGCTACGCGCCCGCCACCGCGTTTTTTATGGATGAGCTTTACGGCATCAGGGATTCTGCATTGCGTGATCGGGATTTGATACGAATGTATCCAACCATCCAGCGCGTGTTGCCGCAGTTTGCCTACGAAGCTGTCAGCAAGGCGCTTGAACTGGACGTGATCTCGGAAGAATTTGATCAAATGCTGGCGAAAAAACTGGGCGGTGCTGTCATCAATGAAAAAAACTATGCTGAGGCTTTTTGCGAAGCGGGGCCAAAAAAAGACCGACTGCATCAGGTGGACCTGATGCGCGCAGTGGGTGCTGAGCTGGATGTGGTGGTAAAAAAGCCGCTGATTTATTCCACGCTGCGTATGCTGCGCACACCCGCGCGCTTGGCGGGGCTGTCAAACATGCAGCAGTTTTTGGAAGCGGGTTTTACAGCGTTTAGGCATATGAACGGCGCAGAATATTTTTTGCATACGATTGCCGAGCGCGAAACTTTGTTGATTGAGCGGTTGTATTCACGCCACCCCGATCCCTTCGAACGGTTGCGCAAGAATCATCGTTAAGGTTTTTTGATCGTTGGTTTTTTGGCAGCAGTAGTTGGCTTTGCGGGTGTTTTTGTAGCGGCAGGTTTGCCTGTTGCCAGGGCATCATCCAGATTTTCAATCACCGCCTTTTCAATCGGGCCTTTCATTGCCTTCAGTAAAAATCCGAGCGTGACATCAAGTTGCATATGGGTTTCCGTCACCATCATTTGGCCGTTGACACCAGGGCGTTGAAAGTTGAGCGTATCGCCGCTCCATGTACACACCAGATCAAATTTTTCATTGAGCCTGACCGACATTTTATCGGCGGCGGCTTTGGCACCTTTGAGTCCTAATTGATGCTTTCGGTTCAGCGAAATATCGGCCATGATTTCTCTCCTGGGTTGATGTTGAGTGCGGTGTTGTCTAATCATCTAGTTTAACCAAAACCGCCCGCCAGATTCATCGCATCCATTCGTATTTCATCGCATTCGCGTTGTTGCAATCCATACCAGGCGATATTATGGGAAAAGAAAATTTAGTTGATTGGCCGTAAGGTTTTGGGTGAAAAAATATGAGCACGGTTTTTAAGTCATGGCAGCAGCAGCGGATGGCAAAATTTACGCCAGAGCAGCGCGAGGAAATTGCCCAGTTGACTGAAAGCCTTAAGGCAAATGAATGGCGGGTGTTCGCCGCATTGGTTTTTTTCTGGGCGTCTGGTGTGGCGATGATGCGCTATTTTAGTGGCGAGGAAAGATGGGTGATTGCCATTATTTTGCCGCTGATTGTGGTCGCTTTGGTTGGGTTCGGTTTGCTCAGTGTCTGGCTACAGCCAACTCGCATCGACTGTCAATCGAATGGGTGGTTTAAGCTGGCGCTGATTGCGGCCGGTTTTTCTTTGGTGGGCGCAGTTTTTGGTGGTTTTATTGGTAAGCTGGTCAAAGATGGCGTGCAGGGGCTGGCGGAGCCAGAATTGCTGCGCTTGGCGTTGCCGGTGTTGATCGGCGGATTGGTTGCAGGCGTGATTTATGCCGCATTGACGGTTGCCGTGCTACAGATGCGGCGAAATTTGTTAGCCAGACGAAATGCGCAGTTACGAAAACTGGCCGCTGATGAACGTCTCGCGCGCCAGCTTACCGATGCAAAGCTGAGACTCATGCAGGCGCAGGTTGAGCCGCATTTTTTGTTCAATACGCTGGCCAGTGTGCAGCATCTTGCTGAAAAAAAATCGCCGGAGGCGGCCAAACTCACCGCACAACTCATTACTTTTTTGCGTGGTGGCTTGAGCGGATTGCGGGAAGAATTCACCACGGTGGAACGTGAATTTGCGATGGCCGCATCGTATCTGGAAATCATGAAAACGAGAATGGGTGAGCGGCTTGATTTTAGCCTTGAATTACCGCCTGATTTGGCGAACCAGAATGTGCCGCCCGCGATGCTGATTTCGCTTCTCGAAAATGCCATCAAGCACGGTTTGGAGCCGACCGCCGAGGGCGGTCGCATCAGTCTAGTCGCCCAAAAGATCGCAGATAAATTAATCATTCGAGTGACCGACACCGGCTGTAGCGAGCGCGCATCGCTTTTAAACAGTGGCGTTGGCCTGACCAATATTTGCGAGCGGCTGAGTGCGATCTATGGTGAGCAAGCGTTGTTAATTGTGAGCGAAAATTCACCGGCCGGATTTGTCGCCACGCTCTCATTTCCATTCGCTGACAAGGAAGCCTAAATGCCCACCGCGATCATTGCCGAAGATGAGAAATTGATGCGTGAACGGTTGCGTGCGGCGCTCGCACGCGTGTGGCCAGAACTTGAAATCGTGGGTATTGCAGAAAATGGAAATCAGGCACTTTCACTGGTCGCCAGACATCGTCCGCAGATAGCATTTCTCGATATTCGCATGCCCGGCAAAACCGGGCTAGAGGTTGCAGCTGAACTGGGTGATTCAATGCATATTGTGTTCGTAACCGCCTATGACGAATTTGCGGTGAAAGCTTTTGAAAATGGTGCTGCAGATTATTTGCTCAAGCCTGTTGAAGATGCGCGTCTGTATGCCACCGTTGATCGTCTGAAAAAACGATTAAGTCAAAACCCGACTGACATCACACACCTGCTTGAATCGCTGCTCAATCGAGATGCAAAATCAACCTCACCAAAATTAAAATGGATTCGCGCCTCGCTTGGCAATCAAACACGTTTGATCAACGTGGATGACATTATATTTTTTCAATCCGACACAAAATACACGCGCATCATCACACATGACGCCGAAGCGCTGGTGCGTATTCCGCTTAAAGAACTGATTGAAGGATTGGATCAGGAAATCTTTTGGCAAATACATCGCGGCACAATTGTGAATGCGAATGCGGTGGATCGTGCTGTGCGTGAAGAGAGCGAAAAATTGACATTATTTTTGAAAAACAGAAATGAAAAACTGGCTGTTTCGAGACAATTTTTTCATTTGTTCAAGCAGGCGTGAAAGTGCTAACCCTCCAAAGAACAGAGCTTTCGGAGCATTTATGCTTTGAAAGCCGCGTCAATCTTGGACTTTTCCCCTTATTTATCTGCACTTTTACGTTCTTCAAAAACCCCTGCCTTTTTATTTTTCCGCACATTGTCCCACTGAAAAAAACGTCCGTTCATCACCACGTAGACGCCGATGGACAGCACTTGCGCATAGGCGAGCGCTGAACCAAGATTGAATTGACCGTCGGAGGAGCCAAATTTATACGGCACCATCGCGCCCGTGAGGATGACC
>JANXWW010000125.1 GCA_025350945.1 Burkholderiales bacterium | reverse complement strand
TGTACGCGCGCCGATCCGCTTTACTCACCACCGGTAAATCGAAGAACACGAGCAATCGCATAAATCGCCTCGTCTCCTGACTCATTGGCTTACATTTCGCGCCGATGCGCAGTTAAGCCGATGAGTTCCGGCCATTCAAGCTCGGGTGCCAAGACTTCTTCGTCGGCAATACGTTTGCCGACGGCGGAGGCTCTGCGAGCAGGCGCATGCGCGCGCTCCGGTGCGTGCGCAGGTTCGTACACCCGCGCAAGTGACTCAATGCTATGTTCAATCGCTGAAAGTGCCGCCATGACCCCGCGCGGCATGCGTACGTCGATGTTTAACAATGCAATCAAATCCGCTTTGTGCGCTGGCGCGAGCGGAATCGAATCGTCCGCAGGCCGCATTTTCGCCACATGCAAATCCACAATGGGGCGAAACGGCTCAATCACGTCGTCAGCCAAATTAAATGAATTTTGCTCACTGCGATGAAAAAGCCCGATGCTCGGCAAAAATCCATGCGCCACCAGGCCACGCGCTATCGCCCCGCGAAAAATCGAGTAGCCGTAATCCAGCGCGGCGTTCGTCCACACGCCTTGCGCGCGATCAAAATTCGCACCGAACAGCGCACGAAAATAAATCGCACTTGCTTGCGCCTCCAGATTCTCTGGGTCGCCCGAGCGCACGCGGCGCGCCAGCGATTCCAGATCATCCACGCGCGCCGAATGCGTGAGTTCCAAGCAACGCGCCTGATTGCTAATTTTCGCGCGCACAATTTCCGCCCATGTCCGTTTGGCGAGTGGGCGATCAATCGCCAACTGTAAACGCATCATGCGCGTCGCGCGGCTGTGCGCAAGGTAGGGCAAAAATATCCCATTCGGCTGATGGTTATCGCCCGTAGAGAAAAGCCCAATGCCATATTCCGCACAAGCCGACAACACCGGATGGGTGATGGTGATTTCACGATGATGCAAAACAATCACCGCAATATCCTCAAACGGCACGCGTGCGGACGCTTCCTGCTCAATCACCAGTGCGAAATGCTCACGCTTTAGCTTCGCGGGTTGGTTGATGACGACGCTACGCCAGACCACGGCGGGGCTCCGGCTGGGCGGGAAAAATGTTGCCTAAGACATCGACGTGGAATTTTTCAACTTGCAAGGCAGTTTTAACGCTTGGCCTGTGCAAACCGTCTTTGCCAGATGAGACGTTTCTATCTTGAGCCCACAACCCTATTGCACCAGTTGCGCGGTCACAACCGGAGAAATATCCAATAATTGCTTCCTTCCCCTTCTGCACAACCCGCACCAAATCATTCGGATAAAGCGAAAAGCACCATGCAAAACTTTCGTCAATCAGCATCCATTCATCCTCGTCTCTACCTTGAATAATTGCCCGATTCGGCAACCCCGTCGCGCGGTGATGCACATACACGGGTACGAGGTGAAATTTACCTGCTTTCGTGAACACATCCACGCGCAGCATCGTGTCGTTTTTTGCAATGCCATGCCGCACAGGCAAGCCAGAAAGCTTGTCAATCACGAGTGTGATCGTGCGCACTACCGGGCCGGTTGGCTCGCCACTTTTGTCCGGTTTTCGCAGCGGATTATCAATGGCGAATGCCTTGTCTGCTTTGCCGTTAAATGCATCCAAGCGCGCACGAATTGCCAAGTAAAGTTTTTCATTACGATGCGGATCAATTGCGCGCGCAAGGTCTTTGACCGTTATGCTCAATAGCGCGGCCTTTTCGGTCACGCCGCCTTCTTTTTTAAGCCGTTCCGATTGCCCGTAAACGGTTTCTTTATGCGCCGCACCACCACTTCGCCGCTGGGGGGCACGCGATACAAATACGCCCTTTATTTGCGCAATCACTTCCGGGGCGTAACTACCAAACCGGGCCAGCTCCTCACGCAGCAATTTAGGATCATCAATCTTTAATCGCACCTGTACCTCATCGCGAAAATGCGGCCACGGATCAGGAAAATGTTCTTTGAGCTTGTCGTACATCACCGTATTTGCAATCTCGCCGGTCTCAACATCGACAAAGCCCTCGGCAACCTGACGCAATTCACGCCGCCGCGAATAATCCGACATGCGCTTGACCATGCCGTGCGAACACGCGGCGATAACGACTGCATCGAGCGCATGATGGCGATCACTCTCATCGCGCACTTTGATCAATCCCCAGCGTGCGCGTAAAAATGAAGTG
>JANXWW010000114.1 GCA_025350945.1 Burkholderiales bacterium | reverse complement strand
ATACAGTTTACGAATGTCAATTACATCCGGGCCATGCGCGCCGCTGTACACCGGGAGATCAAACGACTTGCCATCCGCGGTGGTCAGAACTGCTTTACCTTTTGCGTCCATGCTTTTATTCTCCGAAAAAGTTCGTTCGCTTAATTAATAAAACTTGGCCATAAAATTCAATGCTTCAACATTTCTTCATGCATTCGAAATTTCATACGTTCTGGATTCGTGTCACAAGCTTTGCTGTCGCCTCATCAACGCATGCTTTTCGCCCCATCAATATATCGAGCAAATCGTTGTCCCCCATCTGCAGCAATTGGTCAAGCGTGTTCAGCTCACTGTCACTTAACTTCGTTAATTCAGCGTGCAAAAATTTACTCAACAATAAATCATTTTCCAGCAAGCCCCGCCGCGCCTTCCAGCGTAAACGATCCAGTCGGCGGTCATCAACGGTGACACTCACGTTAATCCGCTTTCACGTGGACAACTTTTTTGCAACAACATCGCGTTCACGCATTTTTTTCATCTCCTTATCCCGCACCCACATCCGTTCAATCGCCGCCACTTTCTCTTCCCACGTGAGCGATTGCGCATGCTTGCGCCATGCAGCTTTGGCGGCAACAACTTGTTGTAGCGCAGAAACGTAGTTCGGCCCTACATCAGGTGTATCGACGGACATATTGATCCCACCTTTCACTCAACGCGTAATCATTTACCAATTTTTCCAACACGTGCGCATTGACTAATCCAGATTCCAACAACGTATTTACCCGCTGATAATCTTTCGCACGACCTGTCTGTAACGCAATCGCGCACAGATATTCCGGCGTAACAATGGGCACTACCACATCATGAAACATTTTCTCGGTAGCGTTTGAAACTGCCGCCTCTACCAGCGGGTTGTAAGCAGGCAAAATTTGCACCGGCCAGCCATGCAATACCACGTGTTCATTTTCAACCACACCACCCAACGCCTTGAGCCTTTCGTAAAGCGGCGTCAGCACTAATAATCCGCTACTTGTTGGTTGTAAAAACGCAAAAACATCCAGGTCTTCGGTGGCGATCGCTTCAACATATGCACTCGCCGCTACCGCACCACCAATCGCAAATTTCCCGATAGCTCCTTGATCACGCAATTGCAATAAAATTTTTAAAGTGTCTTGCATAAACTCTAGTAAAGACAAGCTATTTGAAGCAAGAATGCCTTGAAACGCGCGCCGCAATTGATGGTTGATTTCAAAATCAGTCCGTTTTACTTAAACACCACGCTTCACCATCATCTCTTTAATCTTGCTAATCGCTAATGATGGGTTCAAACCTTTCGGACACACATCGACGCAATTCATAATCGTATGGCAGCGAAATAATCGATACGGATCTTCGAGGTTATCAAGGCGCTCATTGGTCGCTTGATCGCGCGTGTCGGCGATAAAGCGATACGCTGCCAACAGCCCAGCAGGGCCGACAAATTTATCCGGGTTCCACCAGAACGATGGGCATGACGTGGAGCAGCAAGCGCACAAAATACATTCGTACAAACCATCGAGCTCTAGCCGATCCGTCGGGCTTTGCAAACGCTCGGTTTCGGGCGGCGTGTCGTGGTTGATGACGAACGGTTTGATCGAATGATATTGCTTGAAAAACTGCGTCATATCGACGATCAAATCGCGAATAATCGGCAAGCCCGGTAGCGGTTTTAATACAACGGGTTCTTTCAAATCCGTCATTTTGGTCACACAAGCCAAACCATTTTTGCCGTTGATATTCATGGCGTCCGAACCGCACACACCTTCACGGCATGAGCGGCGCAATGCAAGCGTGTCGTCGATGGATTTAATGCGAATCAGCGCATCAAGCAGCATGCGATCAGATGGTTCTAACGCGATATCGTATTCCTTGAAATACGGTTTTACGTCCTGATCGGGATCGTAGCGAAGAATTTTGAATTTCATAATCGTGTCCTTGGCGTTCTTAGCGTGGATTAGTAGGTGCGCGCTTTGGGCGCAAACGATTCAACGGTCAGCGGATTCAAATTCACCGGCTTGTACTCAATTTTGTCGGTGCCTTTGTACCAGAGCGAATGTTTGAGCCAATGTGCGTCATCACGGCCATT
>JANXWW010000111.1 GCA_025350945.1 Burkholderiales bacterium | reverse complement strand
GGCGTTTCCACCACCACATGACACATTAAATCACCCGCAGAAGTCTGTCTCACGGGTTTGATGCCTTTACCGCGCAGACGGAACGTTTGGCCGCTTTGTGTTTCAGCGGGGATTTTGATTTTAGCTTCACCATCAAGTGTGGGAATACTGATTTCGCCACCGAGCGCCGCCACACTAAAACTGATCGGCATTTCGCAATGCAAATCGGCACCGTTGCGCTGAAACACACTGTGTTCTTTAAGCTGCACGACTACATACAAATCGCCTGCCGGCCCGCCGTTAACACCGGTTTCGCCTTCGCCCGCGAGACGGATGCGGTCCCCATCATCCACACCGGGTGGAATTTTGACGGAGAGGGTTTTGTGTTTCTTGATGCGGCCCGTGCCGCTGCACGCAGTACAGGGATCAGGAATATATTTGCCTGTGCCTTTGCAGGTGGGGCAGGTTTGCTGCACGGAAAAGAAGCCTTGCTGCATGCGCACTTGACCGACTCCGCCACAGGTGTGGCAGGTCTTAGCGCTGGTGCCTTTTTTGGCCCCTGTACCGTCGCAGGTATCGCATTCTTCCAGCGCCGGAATACGGATTTTTGTTTCCGTGCCGCGTGCGGCTTGTTCAAGCGTAATTTCAAGGTTATAGCGTAAATCCGCACCCCGATAGACTTGCGAGCCGCCACCGCCCGCGCGTCCGCCGCGGCCACCGCCAAAGATGTCGCCAAAAATATCGCCGAATGCCTCCGAGAATCCACCAAAACCCTGCTCACCGCCACCCGCGTTCTGGCTCACACCCGCGTGCCCATAAGCGTCATACGCGCGACGTTTATCGGGCTCAGAAAGCATTTCGTAAGCTTCTTTCGCTTCCTTGAATTTGCCCTCCGCTGATTTGTCATCCGGGTTGCGGTCGGGGTGATGTTTCATCGCGAGTTTGCGATAGGACTTTTTGATGTCTTCGTCTGAAGCATCGCGTGAGAGTCCCAGAATTTCGTAGTAGTCGCGTTTTTTTGACATGGGTATTGTTAAGTTAAATCAGATTATTGTTATTTTGAACGGCTGCAAATACAAAAATACAAAAATACAAAAATATAAAAATATAAAAATATAAAAATATAAAAAACCGCTCCCCGGAATTTCTTCGCGGGGAGCGGCTATTTTACGTCTTACTTTTTGTCTTTGACTTCGGTAAATTCAGCATCCATCACGTTGCCCATATCTTTTTCTTTTGCTGGTTCAGCGCCTGCACTACCGCCCATTCCACCCATGCCGCCCATGCCTCCGGCAGGGCCAGCACCCGGACCCGCGCCACCACCCTCAGCCTGCGCTTTTGCTTGCATCTCGGCGTACATTTTCTCGCCGAGTTTTTGTGCGGAGGTTTCGAGCGATTTGGTTTTGGCTTCAATCGTATCTTTGCTGGCGGATGCGTCTTTCAACACTTCTTCCAGCTCCTTGACGCCATCTTCAATCGCTTTTTTTTCTGCGGCTTCCAATTTATCGCCGTATTCGGTCAGCGACTTTTTAGTTGAATGCACCAGTGCATCGGCGGTGTTGCGAGCCGACACCAGTTCCAATACTTTCTTGTCTTCTTCGGCATTGGCTTCCGCATCTTTCACCATGCGCTGAATTTCTTCCTCACTCAAGCCTGAATTTGCCTTGATGGTGATTTTGTTTTCCTTGCCGGTGGCCTTGTCTTTTGCCGACACATGCATGATGCCGTTTGCGTCAATATCAAACGTCACCTCAATCTGCGGCATGCCGCGTGCGGAAGGCGGAATGCCTTCGAGGTTGAATTGGCCCAGCGATTTATTGCCCGACGCCATTTCGCGCTCGCCTTGCAGCACATGAATCGTCACCGCCGACTGATTGTCATCTGCCGTTGAGAAAACTTGTGATGCCTTGGTCGGCACGGTGGTGTTTTTCTTGATGAGTTTCGTCGCCACACCACCGAGCGTTTCAATGCCCAGCGAAAGTGGCGTCACATCCAGCAACAACACATCTTTTACATCCCCTTTCAACACGCCACCCTGAATCGCCGCGCCGACAGCAACGGCTTCATCGGGGTTTACGTCTTTACGCGGCTCACGGCCAAAAATCGCTTTAACTTTTTCCTGCACCTTCGGCATGCGAGTCTGGCCGCCAACCAAAATCACGTCAGAAATATCGGAAATTTTTAAACCCGAATCTTTGATAGCGATTTCGCATGGCTTGATCGTGCGCTCGATTAATTCGTCCACGAGTGACTCAAATTTCGCACGCGTGAGCTTGATCGCCATGTGTTTCGGGCCAGTTGCATCTGCCGTGATGTAAGGCAGATTCACTTCAGTTTGATTGGTCGATGACAGCTCAATTTTCGCCTTCTCAGCCGCTTCTTTCAGGCGTTGCAGGGCGAGCACGTCTTTCTTCAAATCAATCGCTTGATCTTTCTTGAATTCATCACACAAATAATCCATCAAGCGCTGGTCGAAATCCTCACCGCCCAAGAACGTATCGCCGTTGGTGGAGAGCACTTCAAACTGATGCTCGCCATCAATTTCAGAAATTTCGATAATTGAAATATCGAATGTGCCGCCGCCCAGGTCATACACGGCAATTTTACGGTCGCCTTCTTTTTTGTCCATACCAAACGCGAGCGCTGCCGCGGTCGGCTCGTTGATAATACGTTTTACATCCAAGCCCGCGATACGACCCGCATCTTTGGTGGCCTGGCGTTGCGAATCGTTAAAGTAGGCGGGCACGGTAATCACGGCCTCGGTCACTTCTTCGCCGAGATAATCTTCAGCGGTTTTTTTCATTTTGCGCAGCACTTCGGATGAGACTTGCGGCGGGGCGATTTTCTTATCGCGCGCAACCACCCATGCATCGCCGTTATCGTTTTTCACGATGGCGTAGGGCATGAGATCAATATCTTTTTGCACTTCTTTTTCTTCGAAGCGGCGACCTATCAAACGCTTCACCGCGAACAGCGTGTTCTTCGGGTTGGTCACGGCTTGACGTTTTGCCGATGCGCCGACCACAATTTCGCCGTCGTCCTGATAGGCAACAATTGATGGCGTAGTGCGCGCGCCTTCAGAATTCTCGATAACTTTTGGCACGCCCGCTTCCATGATCGCCACGCAGCTATTGGTGGTGCCCAAGTCAATTCCAATTATTTTTCCCATGATATTTCCTCTTCAATTTTGATGTGACGAAACTTTGTAAATTGCAAATGTTCTGCACTACAGATAGGGTTATCCACAGGCAATTCAAGTATTTTTTGTGTGCGGATGAAATTAATCTGACGCGGGTGCAGGCTTGGCTTTCGAGACGGTAACCAACGCCGGTCGTAGCACGCGATCATGCAAGGTGTAGCCCTTCTGCATTACGTTCAGCACCGTGTTCGGCTCCTGCTCGCTCTCTAGCGCAGCAATCGCCTGATGTTTGGTCGGGTCAAATTTCGCACCAGCGGGATTGACTTCAGCAATCGAAAATCGCTCGAACACATTCGTAAGCTGTCTCGCGGTGATGTCGATGCCTTCCTTAAACGATTCGATGGATGGTTTTTCCACCAGCAGCGCGGCGTCCAGACTGTCTTTTACCGCGAGCAACGAATCCGCTATTTTCTCCACACCGAATTTCTGCGCCTTCAGCACATCTTCAGCCGAGCGGCGGCGGATGTTATCGGTTTCCGCTTTGGCGCGCAGCCATTCATCCTTGTGCTTTTCGGCGAGTGCAACGGCTTCAGCAAGTTTTGCCTCCAGCGCGGCGGTCGGTGAGGCCGCTTCAGCGGCTGCATTTTGTGTTTCGGCTGCGGCGTCGGTTGCTGAGGGAGGTGCTTGCGTGTTTTGATCGATGTCGTGTTGCGGGTTGTTTTGCGTGCTGTGATTTTGCGCGTGGTGGTTTTGTTCAGTACTCATTCCTAAAATCCCTGTGAAAACAAATATTTACAGGCATTTGGGGACAAGCCCTTAAATTTCAAGGGGTATTTTTACGAAAACCCGATATTTTTGTCACGCATTTTCAGGTGGGATACGCGGATGAATTACCGCGCGCCAGAGCGGCGGCAGCAGGGTCAAGACCATCATCGCACCATAGCCGCCCGGAAGCTGCGGCGCGGCATCATGATGCTCGAGTGTCTGGTAGCGACGCGCGGCGTTAGCGTGATGATCCGAATGCCGCTGTAGCTGGAACAAAAATGCATTCGTCAAAAAATAAGATGAATTCCACGAATGCACGGGTGACACTTTTTCGGCGCGACCATTAGCCTCCATTTTTCGGCGTAGCCCATAGTGCTCGATATAGTTAATAATTTCCAGACTGACAATCGCCATTAGCGATTGCGCAAAGAAAAAAAGCACCGCCATCGGCCCAAACACCGCACCCAGCAAGGTACCGAAGGCAATGGTCATACCGCTCCACCACCATAATTCATTGCGTAACGACCATGCGGAATAACCGCGGCGTTTGAGTGACGCTGCAGAAAGGCGAACTGCATTTAGCGCGTTATGAATAATCGCGCGCGGCACAAATGCGTACACGCTCTGGCCACGTTTGGCAGATGATGCATCACGATCCGTCGCCACCCACGCGTGATGTCCCAGCACATGCTCAATCTTGAAGGTGCCATACGCGGTGGTAGCGAGGATGATGCCGCCTGCGGTGCGTTCAAGTCGGCTATTTTTATGGATCAATTCATGGCCAACATTGATCGCAATAATCCCGCTGATAAATCCTACTGAGATGACCCAGCCGACCATGCCAGCCCAAGTGAGCGGTGCGGTGACAAAGAAATGCGCCGCGAAAAACAATACGCCAATTTGCATCGGCACACAGGCCAGCACCAGCCAGCGAAAGTAGGCGGGAGGTGCTACAGGCGTTGCGTTGGTGGTGTCTTTGCCGATCAGATAATCGAGGAGGGTGGTGATTATCAACACCTGAAACAAGGGATACCAAGCCCACAGATCATGCGCGTGACCCATGTTGGCCCGATAAATAGTGCCAACAATGAGCGTGCCCATCAGCAGCGGAAAAAACGCGGTCAGTGCGCGCAGGCGCGCCATGGTTTGCGGCGCGGGATTGATCAGTTGTAGCAGCATGATGCACTCTAAAAAGATTGATTGAGCTGAAATGCAACGGCTGTTGCCGAGATTTTTTCATAACGCCCTTGCAGCGTGCCCACGCCAGGCGCATTCACGGCGGCGTTGGGTTCGCGCACCAGCAGGCGCGATACACCCACGTCGACCGACATTGATTTGCTCGGCTTGATCGATGCGCCAAGCGAGAGCCAAACGCGGTCGCCATCCGGCACGCGCACACGATATTCGTCACGGACCGGCGTCGGGTCAAATGCGATACCACCGCGCAGCACCGTGTCGGCTCTAGCCTGAAAAGTAGTGCCGACGGCCACACGCGTGGTGTTGCGATAATTTTGCGGCTCCACGCTATCGGCGGCACCGTTATCAAATTTGACGCGAATCTCTTTAAACCGGTTCCAGCGCGTTTGCGACACATCGGCCATTAATGCCCACTGGGCATCCAATTTGTGATGGAGTCCGATGGAAAATACATCCGGCAATTTCAACTCGGCATTGGCGCTACCATCAGTGGTGGCGGGCGTTTTCGTGAGTGCCGCCAACGCGCCCGGCAGATCGGGATTGGTAAAACTGGCTTGACCCGAAAGCTTGTGAGTGATTGCAGAACGATACGAAACACCGACGCGCGTGTCAGGCGACAAGGTAAACATCGCGCCCACATTAAACCCGGTTTGCCAGTCACTCGCTTTTAGTTTCACGGTGCCGTCGCGCGTTTGCGGCGTCACAAAACCTTGCGCGCAAGCACCTGCCGCACCCGCTGCGCCCAACAGGGGAGTGAGGCCCGGAATGCAGCGTGAACCAAAATCGATGGCTTTGGTAATTTCGGCATTGGCGCGCTGCGCTGACACGCCCACGCCGATGGCAATCGCGTCATTGACTTTAAAAGAAAGTGAAGGATTGATATCGATGGTTTCCAGATTGGTGCGCAATGCAAAATAGCGGCCCACCCAGCCATCATCGTATTCGGTGCGCAGCGCATAGGGCGTGGTGATGCCAATGCCAAAACGCAAGTTGCTGGTGATATCGGTGGTGAAAAATAAGGCGGGCACCACGCTCGTCCCGCCCGCGTCGCCACCGTTGCCGCCGCTGGTGGGCGTGCCCACTGCAGAGGTCGCGCTGTCGCTTTTGAAGCGTGCACCAAAGGCAATCGGCGTCAGCACACCACTAAACTGTGTACCCGACTGAAACGACATTGCCGCTGGATTGGCAAACATGCTGGCAATGCTGCCCGCTTCAGCGGTATTCGCATGAGCCGTACCCGTGCCAGCGGCATCGTGTTCGAGAATTTGAAACGCGCCTGCCTGCGCGTAGCCCACAATGAATATTGCGGCGATGGCAACTGCGCAAGCCTTCAATTGATTTGCTTTCTGATTTGTTTTCATGTCATCTCCTCGGATTTTTAAATAACTGAATATTTATTTTTTCTTGCCGTCAGGAATCAAAAAGCTGGTCGCCATCGTGATCACGCTAAACATGAGCGAGCCCAACAGCGCCGCCATAAAGCCTGATACTTTAAACCCCGGCACCATTTCGGCAACCAGCCAGAACAGGAGCGCATTGATGATGAAAATAAATAATCCCAGCGTGAGCAATGTCACCGGCAAGGTCAATAAAATCAGCACCGGACGAATCAGCGCATTCACCAGCCCCAGCACCAGCGCGGCAATCAACGCAGCCTGGATTCCGGTAACCTGCACGCCGGAATATAAATACGCAACCAGCATGAGAGCCAGTGCGTTCAAACACCATCGAGCAATTAATGCCATTAGAGTTTCTCCTCAATTTGTATGAAGCATAATACCGTGACTTTTTTGCAATAAACCAGAATTGGTAAATCAATATGAGCATCCATTCCGCACAAAAACGTATTTCGATTCCCGGCCTTCGCCACATGAAAGGCGTCGCCAAAATCGTCATGCTCACGGCCTACACCAAGCCGATGGCGCAATTGATTGACGAGCATTGCGATGTATTGTTGGTGGGCGATTCGCTCGCGATGGTCGTCTACGGCATGGACAGCACGCTCGGTGTGTCGCTCGACACCATGATTGCCCATACCCAAGCGGTGATGCGGGGTTCCAAGCATTCCTGTGTTCTGTTGGATATGCCGTTCGGTAGCTATCAGGAATCGAAGGAACAAGCCTATCGCAACTGCGCGCGAGCGCTCGCAGAATCCGGCGCGCAGGGTTTAAAACTCGAAGGCGGCGCAGAGTTGGTAGAGACCGTGGAATATTTAGTAGCACGCGGTATTCCGATCATGCCGCATATTGGCTTGATGCCACAGCGCGTGCATGAGATGGGTGGATTCAAGGCGCAAGGTCGCGAGGAGGACGCCGCGACAAAATGGATCGGCATCGCGAAAAATTTTGAAGCCGCCGGTGCGTTCGGGATTTTGATTGAAGGCACCGTTGAGCCGGTCGCGCGTGCGGTCACGGAAGCAATAAAAATTCCTACCATCGGAATCGGTGCCTCGCCCGCATGCGATGGCCAGGTGCTGGTGACCGAAGATATTTTAGGATTGTTTCCCGACTTCACGCCCAAGTTTGCGAAACGTTTTACCGATGTGGGATTAGCCGTATCAGATGCCGCCGCCGCGTATGCCAAAGAAGTCCGCACCAATGAATTTCCTAGGCCGGAGCATTGTTTTGGGGTGAGAAAATAACAGTTATATTGCAGTTATGTGAAATGAAACACATTAGGCTCCAGGAGCAACGCCATGCTTAAGCTGAAACTGGGACCGCCATCCGACAACGACCTCGTGCGGCATGACGCACGCTGGAAGGCTGTTACGGGCTACGACGCCACGCCAGAAGGCGCTTTACGAATGCTCACGGTCGGCTTCATTTGCACGCTCATAACGTACGGTTTATGGAGCGCATTCGTTCCCGGCGC
>JANXWW010000087.1 GCA_025350945.1 Burkholderiales bacterium | reverse complement strand
TTGCGGGCTTTGGGATCAAATTTCATGATCTCCATTTTCTCGGGCATGGTGCGTTTGTTTTTGCTGGTGGTGTAGAAATGACCGGTGCCAGCACTGGATTCGAGTTTGATTTTATCGCGCATGATTTTTCCTTTGGCCTTGTCTTTGGGCTTATCTTACGAATCGGGTTGGCTTAAACTGCGACGCCCTGAGCGCGCAAATCGGCGAGAACGACATCGATGCCGTTTTTGTCGATGGTACGAAGCCCGGCGTTGGTCAAGCGCAAACGCACCCAACGGTTTTCAGATTCAACCCAAAAACGACGGTACTGCAAATTCGGCAGAAAACGGCGTTTGGTTCTATTGTTGGCGTGGGAAACATTGTTCCCGACCATCGGGCCTTTGCCCGTTACTTGACATACACGTGCCATAAAGCACCTCATTAAAACGTTGATGAAGCGCCTAATCGTTAGACAAAGCGCGGACCGAAGAAACCGGTTCCATTGATTGTTTTGTCTTACTTAACAACCCAAAGTAAGCCCAAAATTATAACCAAAACCAAGCACTTAGCGCAAGTCGTTTATGGTTTTCAACCCAATATTCCCTGCTCAGCAAACGAAAGTGATGCGCCAGGTGCGACGATAAAATGATCGAGTACGCGCACGTCGATCAACGCTAAAGCTTCGGCGAGGGTCTTGGTCAAAGCACGATCCGCCTGGCTGGGATTGGGTTCGCCGGACGGATGATTGTGCGCAAAAATCACGGAAGCAGCATTATGAGCAAGTGCTAACTTTACGATTTCACGAGGATAGACGCTGGTTTGCGTTAATGTGCCGCGAAACATCTCCTCAACCTCAATCACCCTGTTTTGGCTCGTCAAAAACACCGCCACAAAAACTTCATGCGGCAAACGCGCCAGTGTGAGCTTTAAATAATCGCGAACCGCTTTGGGCGAGGCAAGCGCATCGGTAAGCTTGATATCTTCAACCAGCGCGCGTTTCGCCATTTCCAGCACGGCCTGAAGCTGAACATATTTGGCTTGCCCCATGCCATGCACCGCGCATAAATCCGCTTCGCTCGCCGAAAAAAGTCCGTTCAAGCTGCCAAATTTTGCGACCAAATCGCGCGCCAAATCTACAGCACTTTTACCTGTCACCCCCACGCGTAAGAAAATCGCGACCAATTCGGCATCCGAAAGCGCTGCGGCACCCTGCTTCAGCAATCGCTCGCGAGGGCGCTCGTCTTTAGGCCATTGGGTGATCGACATGGTGTGATTGCGATTTTTCAGGTGTGAGTGGAAGTTAAGGTCGTGCGGTACGTTAGAATTCGGGTTATGACTAAAGCCACATTACCATCAACTGCGTCGATCAACCCGCGTCGCGTTGTGCTTGGCATCACGGGCGGCATAGCGGCTTATAAATCGGCGGAGCTGACACGCGCATTAAAAAGATCGGGTATTGATGTGCAAGTGGTCATGACCGATGCCGCTATGAAGTTTATCACTGCGACCACGCTGCAAGCGCTGTCCGGGAAGCGGGTCTTCACTGATTTGTGGGATGAGTCCATTCCCAACGGTATGGCGCATATTGAGCTTTCGCGTAACGCCGATGCGATTCTTATCGCCCCGGCAAGTGCGGATTTCATAGCGAAATTAGCAAACGGTCTTTGCAACGATTTGCTGTCCACGCTATGCATCGCACGCAACGCCAATGCATGCCCGCTGGTGCTCGCGCCCGCGATGAATCGTGAAATGTGGGAAAACCCGGCGACCCAACGTAACGTGGCGCGCTTGATCGCTGATGGCGTCATTATTCTGGGCCCGGATTCGGGCGATCAAGCCTGTGGCGAAACAGGTATGGGCAGAATGCTAGAACCGGAAGCCCTACTCACGGCGGTTGAAACATTTTTTGCTGCACAGAACACACCAAAAAATCTCGCCGGGGTCACAGCACTCGTCACCGCCGGGCCAACTTTCGAAGCGATTGATCCGGTTCGCGGCATTACCAATTCAAGCTCGGGCAAGATGGGTTACGCGATTGCAGAATCGCTGCGCGATGCAGGTGCCGCTGTCACGCTCATCACAGGCCCTACTTCACTAGTTATCCCTGTTGGGATAAAGGCGATTCAAGTTAAGAGTGCATCAGAGATGTTGAGCGCTGTTATGCATAAAATAGACGAAGTTAAGCTATTCTTCGCCGTTGCTGCGGTGGCTGACTATACGCCTATCGCGCCACATCCGCAAAAAATGAAGAAATCAGCCCAAGGTTTGACGATAAAACTAAAACCAACAGTGGATATTCTAGCCACTGTGGCGTCATTACCCACGCCACCATTTTGCGTGGGCTTTGCCGCCGAAAGCGAGAATGTCGTCGAATATGCTCGTAAAAAGCGCGAAAGCAAGCGTATTCCTGTCATCGTCTCCAATTTAGCCACTGAAGCGATTGGTGCAAATGACAATCAGGTAACGCTTATTGATGATAGTGGCGAGCATCCCATTCCCAAAGCATCGAAGGCTAAAATTGCCGCGCAAATTGTGTCGCATGTGGCAACACTCTACCTAAAACGGCAGTCGCCAAACACGACTGAATCAAATATCAAACCCATCAAAGCACCACGGATTCACAATGCGTAAGCTGGACGTCAAGATTCTCGATCATCGCCTCAAAGACCACCTCAGCAACCAACTTCCGCAATACGCCACGCCCGGTTCCGCCGGATTGGATTTACGGGCCTGCATTGCCGCGCCCATGACCTTAAAGCCCGGCGAAACCAATTTGGTGCCGTCTGGCATTGCGATTCACATTGCAGACTCAGGCTACGCGGCGCTGGTGTTGCCGCGCTCAGGATTAGGGCACAAACATGGCATTGTTCTCGGCAATCTCGTCGGCTTGATCGATTCGGATTATCAGGGCCAGATTTTTGTCTCTGTCTGGAATCGCGGTCACACTGAATTCACGATGCAGCCGATGGAACGTATCGCACAACTTATCATCGTGCCGGTCGCGCAAGTTGAATTCAATATTGTTGATGAGTTTTCGGCCTCTGCCCGTGGCGAAGGTGGGTTTGGCAGCACCGGTAAAAAATAATGCGTCGGCAAAACGCATCAAGCGGACGTTAAAACCTGATGCTGATTCAGTCATCAAAAAATTTTCTATGCGAGCCCAACATGATCACCATTTTATTTCGTGGCACATTCGTAACTCTGCTCTTCGGTATCTTCTCACATGCCCATGCGCAAAAAACCCCTGAAGAGAAGCCGCAAACGGGCCTGCCCAAAATCACGCTAAACGCAGGTACGCAAACCATTCACGCCGACATCGCCGCGACTGAAATCACGCGTCAGACAGGACTCATGTTTCGCAAGCAAATGGGCAAAAACGACGGTATGTTGTTTGTCTTCCCGCAGCTTGGTTATCACGCGATGTGGATGCGTAACACCCTTATCCCGCTGAGTGTGGCGTACATGGACGACACCGGAAAAATATTGAGCATCCACGAAATGGAGCCGCAAACAGAAACATCGCATCAGGCAGCTGGCCCCGCGCGATTCGCGTTGGAAATGAATGCCGCGTGGTTTAGCACACATAAAATTAACGTAGGTGATAGGATATCCGGGTTAGCAAAAGCACCCAAACCGAACTAGGCCTTTTTTTCAAAACGACTACAAAACCCACAACCCACGCGCAAAAATGTAAACCGTGGAATAACCCTTCAGGGATAAAAAATGAACAACAAACCAAATAATATCGCGCTAGCTATTTTGTTTTTTGGTGCCGCAATGGTCAGACCTGCGCTGGCACAGGATGCCACCAACAACGCGAGCAAACCGGCGTCCGGCTCCACACTCCGCTATGTCGGCGGCGATACACGCATCGGCATTGGCTATGATAGTGAGCTTGATGCGCGAGGTGAAATTTTTCAGGTACTGCAATCGGCTTCAGATTCCGCAACACTCGCCGAGGTATGGGTGGCACGTCACGCAGGCGGACTAAAGTTTTCACGGAACTGGTTTAACAATGAGACCAGCGTCAACAAAACGTTTATCGCGGTCGATCAAGGCGAAAACAGCGTTCGCAAACTCACCCTCGGCGGTGGGCAGGAATATCAAAACTGGTACTGGACAACTTATTTGAGCAAGGGTCTCACCGGTGCGCGTCTGGCGAATAGCACGACAGCTACGGCCACCCGTGTTGCGACCGGTAGCGATGCAGGCCGACCGTTCGAGCAGGATGTCTCAACCACCACCGTAACAAGTGTATTCCAACGCCCATTTGAATGGGGCCTGGGCGCACGTATTGGCCATTTTTACGAGCGGCATTTGCTGCGACTAACCGCTGGCCTGGATTACGACACGGGCAAATTTTCGAATCATCAAACCACCGCCTCGCTGGTCGGCGAAAAATTTTTTGAAGGCAGCGGCATTTCGTTGGCGCTATCGGTCGAAACCAATCGCCGCAGCGGGCAATTCGTCACCGACCGTGGCGACACGCGCGGCATGGCGATATTGCGTTATGAATTCGGCGCGCCACCGTCAAACTTCCGCCCCAGCAAAATCACGCGCACCGTGGTCACAACAGAGCGCGTGCCCGATCCTGACTGGAAAGCGCCAGAGGTCAAACCAGAACCGCCGAAAACGGTTGCTGCCGACGCATCATCCTTGGCATCAAGCAGTGTGCCGTCATCGAAAGATTATCAAGAAACTTTCTTTGATCTCGGCGGCACCAAACTAAAACCCAAGGCCATTCTGGAACTCGATCAGCTTATGTCGCGCATTGAGGCCGTGAAGCCCTATGCATCGATAAAAGTCGATATTGCTGGACACACCTGCCCCACCGGATCAGATCGTAACAACTATCCGCTGTCGCAAAAACGTGCAGATGCGGTGAAAGGTTATCTGGTTTCTAAGGGTCTTGATGCGAGCGTGATCACCACGGTCGGTAAGGCAGGCAAAGGCGATTCAAAATATCCAGAAGGCAAAGGCTTGGGCTTTTATCATCGCCGCGCGGATACGGAAGTCGTCATTTTAAAAGATGTTAAAAACCTGCCGACCACTGCGGCTGCCACGACCGCACCTGTGGCACCTGCCGTTATCGCAACAGCACCGATGATTGATCGCAAAGTGTCGCGAGACGTTATTGAAGACGCGCCGAACCCCTGGAAAGAGCGCGCGCTGCGAAATTCCGTACCGCATAAAACAAGCGTGGACGTGTATCGATTTACGCAAACATCCGCGACCGACACGCTGGGCGCGCGACGCTTCTTAAACCGTGGGCCTGTTGCCGTAAACGATAGCGTATCAGCCGCCTGCGGCGCAACCACGGTCATCAACGCACTCGCCAACGATACCGATGCGGATGGTGATGCGCTTTCGATCACCACTGTATCTGCACCGGGTAAAGGTACGGCCGTCATTTCCGGTAACAAAATTAATTACACACCAACACTAACCGGCTGTAGCGCGGGGGCGGACACCTTCACCTATACCATCAGCGATGGCAAAGGTGGCGTATCAACAGCAACGGTGAATGTTGCCTTGCAGCCACCTGCTGCCAACGAGGCACCCATTGCCGTGGACGACACATACACGGTTGCTTGTGGCGCATCTGCGACGCTGGATGTACTCGCCAACGACCGCGATCCGAACGGCGATGCGCTGCGCATCACCTCCATCACCGGCCCCCAGCAGGGCTCGCGTATATCGATTGCTGCAGACGGCAAAAGCCTTACGCTCGCGCCCGCGATTCTTTGCTTCAACACCGATCAATTCACCTACACGATCAGCGATGGTCGTGGTGGCTTCGCAACCGCAAAAGTAACGTTGATTGATCCATAAATAGCATCGCCTAAGTCTAATTCGCAAAAAAAGGCCGCCTCGTAAAATACAGGCGGCTTTTTCTTTTTTCAAATTTATTTAAAGCGCATCACGCGTAAATCTTCAAGCCGGTTTTGACACGAGCTTTACCAATCCAACAATGGCCAAAATCGGCACGGCAATAAATAGCGCGAACGGCAAAAACACCATCAATAACGTGAACACAACGGCCACAATCGTCGCCACTACCGCCATTGCCAGCGCACCCACCACCATCACGCCCGTGCCAGCAAGAACGAATGCAACCAAAATCGCCGTCAACATCAAAATCGGCGCGGCAATCATCCAACCGAGGGCAGAATCAGATAAATCATCATCGAAAAAAATCAATGTGCCTGGCTCTACCGTGCCCGCAAACCATACTGATGCTGTAATAACTGTAACCACAATAGTCAAAAGTGCGATGACCGTAAACACCAATACACGACTGCTCTGTTTTGATTCCATGTCCCGCTCCCGTGTTGATTAAAATGTGTTGATGGGAGCAGTCTGAACGGATGTCGCGCTGGCTAAAAGTCGCAATCGACGAAATGCAGATTTCATACGACAAAATGAAACTCTAATATTGTCGTGCGTTTCCAGCTATTATGCCGTGAAGAACGGCTCTGGAATTAACTCTTCAACCTCACGCAGCAGCTACTTTAAATACCGAGCCGCTTCCAAATCGTCGCGGGCAAACCCGCTTGATTGAGCGTATAAAAATGCAGCCCGGGTGCGCCACCGGCCAATAGTTTTTCGCACATATCGGTCACCACATCGAGCCCGAATGCCCTGATGGATGCGGTGTCGTCGCCGAAACCTTCCATTTTGCGGCGAATCCAGCGGGGAATCTCTGCGCCGCATGCGTCCGAAAAGCGCGCCAATTGCGAGAAGCTGCCAATCGGCATCACACCCGGCACAATCGGAATATTGATGCCTTTCGCTTCGACTTGTTCAACAAAATGAAAATACGCGTCTGCGTTATAAAAATATTGCGTCATCGCTGAATTAGCACCCGCGTGAACCTTCTCACAAAAGCGGCGCAAATCATCTTGCGCATTGCGCGCTTGTGGATGATATTCAGGATAGGCCGCGACCTCAATTGAGAAATGATCGCCATGCTCTTCGCGAATAAATTTCACTAAATCACTCGCATGCGCAAGCTCGCCCGCGACCGCCATGCCGGACGGCAAATCGCCACGAAGCGCCACTATATGCTTGATGTCACCCGCTTTGTATCGATTCAAAATACCGCGAATACTTTCGCGCGTAGAGCCAATGCACGACAGGTGCGGTGCCGCCTTATAACCTTCGGATTGAATCTCCAGCACGGTCGTTAATGTGCCATCCTGGGTTGAGCCACCCGCGCCAAAGGTGACGGAAAAAAATGCGGGCTTCAATTGTGCAAGCTGGATACGTGTCTCGCGCAACTTGGCCATGCCCTCTGATGTTTTGGGCGGGAAAAATTCGAAGCTGAATTTTTTGGTGAAATCTTTTTGCATGACCATTTCCTGACGCACATAATTTATCAAGTACCAATAAAAACGCCGGTAGTCTTGACGACGACCGGCGTGACTTTTACTTCACTTATATCGTGAGCCAGCTAAACGAATTAATAACGATATGTGTTAATAGCGATAGGTGTCAGCCTTATACGGGCCTTGCTTCGACACATTGATGTACGCCGCTTGCTGCTCACTCAGCTCAGTCAATTGCGCATTTAATTTCGTCAATTGCAGGCGCGCGACTTTTTCGTCTAGTTGCTTGGGCAAGGTGTAAACGCCAATCGGATACTTCGCGGTGTTGCCGAATAATTCCATTTGCGCGATTACCTGATTCGCAAATGATGACGCCATCACATAGCTTGGGTGGCCCGTGCCGCAACCCAAATTGACCAGACGGCCCTTTGCCAACAGCGTAATTTTTTTGCCATCCGGGAAAATCACGTGATCAACTTGCGGCTTGATTTCTTCCCATTTGCACTTCTTCTCAATGGTCGCAACATCAATCTCGTTATCAAAGTGACCGATATTACAGACGATCGCTTCGTCCTTCATTTTCGCCATGTGATCAAAGGTGATGATGTGATAGTTGCCGGTCGCGGTCACGAAAATATCTGCTTTGTCAGCCGCATAATCCATTGTCACGACGCGATAGCCTTCCATCGCTGCTTGCAGTGCGCAGATCGGGTCAATTTCGGTCACCCAAACCTGCGCTGACAGTGCGCGCAATGCTTGTGCGGAGCCCTTACCCACGTCGCCGTAACCCGCAACAACCGCAACCTTGCCGGCAATCATCACGTCAGTGGCGCGTTTGATCGCGTCAACGAGCGATTCGCGGCAGCCATACAAATTATCAAACTTCGATTTCGTGACCGAATCGTTCACGTTGATCGCTGGAAAAGCCAGCTTGCCGTCTTTATGCATTTGGTACAAACGCATCACGCCCGTGGTGGTTTCCTCAGTCACGCCTTTGATTTTGGCGAGACGTGTGGAATACCACGTGGAATCTTTTTGCAGTTTTGCTTTAATTGATGCAAACAAAATGCGCTCTTCTTCAGCACCCGGATTCGCCAATACCGACAAATCTTTTTCAGCACGTGTACCGATGTGCAGCAGCAACGTCGCATCGCCGCCGTCATCCAAAATCATGTTGGAGTAGCCACCATCGTGCCATTCGAAAATACGATGCGTGAAATCCCAATATTCTTCGAGCGATTCGCCTTTGTAGGCGAACACCGGCGTGCCTGCTTCCGCAATCGCCGCTGCCGCGTGATCTTGTGTGGAATAAATATTGCATGACGCCCAACGGACTTCCGCACCCAGCGCTTCGAGGGTCTGGATTAGCACCGCGGTTTGAATTGTCATGTGCAGCGAGCCGGTAATGCGCGCACCTTTCAGCGGCTGGGCCTTTGCGAATTCATCACGAATCATGGTCAGGCCAGGCATTTCAGTTTCAGCGATTTTAATTTCTTTGCGGCCCCATTCGGCCAGATTCAAATCAGCAACGTAGTAATCTTTGTTGATGATGTTTTTCGGTTTCAGAATTGCGTTCATATTGGTGTCCTTAAACAAGTACCGCAGGATAGCGGGGGTCAGACTAACGGAACCTTGATCTGAATTTGCGGACGAAAAAAAGCGCCCGCAACCATTCAAGATTGCGGGCGCCGTTGTGATCTTGTCGAGCCTGGTTAGACCTGAAATGCTTTGAAGGTGTAATCGCAACGCCCCTCGACAATTCAATTATAAGCGAAGTCAGATTCTTTTGCACGCTGCGTCTGCATCACATCAAACCTTAAACGTTGCTTAAACTTTGTTTAAACGTTTGCCGGTTCACGCACCTTTGCTTCGCCCTTCAAACCCGCCGCCGCGCGCAGTACCGCAACCTTGTCGGTGCGCTCCCACGTGAATTCGGGCTCTTCGCGGCCGAAGTGTCCGTATGCAGCTGATTTCTGATAAATCGGCCTCAACAAATCAAGCATTTGCACGATGCCTTTTGGCCGCAGATCAAAATGCGCGGCAACGATTTTCGCGATTTCCTCATCGGACACCACGCCCGTGCCTTCGGTGTAAACAGTAATGTTCATCGGCTTGGCCACACCGATTGCGTAGGCGACCTGAATCTGACATTGACGCGCCAAACCTGCGGCAACAATATTCTTCGCCACGTAACGCGCCGCATACGCGGCCGAACGATCCACCTTCGACGGATCCTTGCCAGAGAAGGCACCTCCGCCATGCGGACACGCGCCGCCATAGGTGTCAACAATAATTTTGCGACCGGTTAAACCACAATCACCCTGCGGCCCGCCAACCACAAAACGACCGGTTGGGTTCACCAGATAACGCGTGTTTTGCAGCCAGGCTTTGGGCAGCGCTGGTTTGATAATCATTTCAATCACGGCTTCGTGGATATCTTTCTGCGACATTTCCGGTGCGTGTTGAGTGGACAACACTACCGTATCAACCGAGTGCGGTTTGCCATCCACGTAACGCATCGTGACTTGTGATTTTGCATCCGGGCGCAGCCATGGCAGACGGCCATCTTTGCGCAGCTCTGATTGACGCTGCACCAGACGATGCGCGAAGTGAATCGGCGCAGGCATTAACACGGCTGTTTCATCGCACGCATAGCCGAACATCAAGCCTTGATCGCCCGCGCCTTGGTCAAGATTGTTATCCTGCGCGGCATCAACGCCTTGCGCAATATCGGGGCTTTGTTTGTCATAGCACACCATCACCGCACAGCCGCGGTAATCAATGCCGTAATCGGTATTGTCATAACCAATGCGCTTGATCGTATCGCGCGCCACACCAATGTAATCCACATTCGCGGTGGTGGTAATTTCACCGGCCAATACAACGAGACCGGTGTTGCACAAGGTCTCTGCCGCCACGCGGGAGCGCGGGTCTTGGGCTAAAATCGAATCCAGAATCGCATCGGATATTTGATCCGCCACTTTGTCCGGATGACCTTCCGAAACCGATTCGGAAGTAAATAAATAATCGTTCATTTGGGTATCCCCACAGTCGTTAAAAAATAGTGCAACTATGAATCTTAGCAGAATCTTGAATCTTGACCAAGCTGCAATGCTTCTGGCACGAGCGGCACACGGGCAGCTTAATCTGCCACGCACTTTATTTTGACCACGCTAAAAACTTTTTTATTTCGCAGCATCGGTGCGTTGCCGCTGCGAATCAACCACGCGCTTGGTGCTACGCTGGGCTGGTTGGCCTGGTGGCTATCGCCGCGTCATCGTCGCATCACGCGCGAAAATTTTCAGCAATTTTTGAACGCAACCGATGATAAAAAAGCAAATTTAAACGATGTCATTCCGGCGCTTGGCCGCGGTGTGAGTGAGCTCGCGATTGCGTGGACGGCACCGGTCGAGAAACTCTACACCATGGTGCGCGGCTGCGATGGCTGGGCACATGTCGACGCCGCAAAAGCGGCGAACAAACCGATCATTTTTGTCACCCCGCATTTAGGCTGCTACGACATTGCGGGTCGCTATCTCGAAAGTCTGATCCCGGTGACAGCCTTATATCGTAGCCCGAAGCAAGCATGGCTGGAACCGATCATGCAAGCAGGACGCGTGCGCGGCGGCGGCTCGACTGCACGCGCCGATGCATCCGGCGTACGCACGCTGCTGAAAACGCTAAAGCACGGCGGCAATATCGTCATGCTGCCCGATCAAGTGCCCGCGCCAGAAAGCGGGAAGGCCGACGGTGTGTGGGCGGATTTTTTTTCGCGGCCTGCGTATACGATGACGCTGCTGCCGCGCCTGTCTGAATCCACCAACGCCACCGTGTTATTTTTTTTCGCTGAACGCCTAGCAAAAGGCCGTGGCTATAAAGTACATATTTTGCCGATGAACGAGCCATTCTCAACCAATAAAAATATTGCCGCGCGACAGACCAATGCGATGGTGGAAAAGCTTGTTCTAATGTGTCCCGAGCAATATTTGTGGGGCTACAATCGGTATAAGCAACCCGCAGGTGCGCCACCAGCGCCGGATCGATCTAATGATATTGTTGAACATGAATAACCTGCACAAATTAAATAGAGGCTCAAGCATTGGCGGGTTTCTTCGGCTATTTATAGCCGAAGAAGCCCGCCAGTATTGGTGTTTAGTTTAATGCGCATTGCCATTTTTGTTTTGTGGTGCATGCATTTGCTGCCCACGCGTGCCGTGCGCGCCATCGGCAATTCACTCGGCAGTTTGCTGTTTCATTTCGGTCGTCGCCGCGTCACCTTGATCAATTTGCAAAAATGTTTTCCGCACAAAACGGATGCCGAACGAGAAGCGATTGGTCGCGGTGTGTTTCAACATTTAGCCAGCGCCACGCTCGATCTTGGCCGTCTTTGGTACGCGCCGGTTGATGATGCCATCTCACACGTAAAACTGATCGACAAACACTTCATGGACGAATGGCGGGGTACGGCGCCGGTGATTGTATTGGCACCGCATTTTGTCGGCCTCGACATCGGCGGCGCGCGATTTTCATATGAATATCCCGAAGCGTTTTCAATGTATTCGGAACAAAAAAGTAAAGTGTTTGATCGAGCATTGCGACGTGCGCGTTTGCGTTTTGGAAAACCGTTACTCGTCACACGCTCACAAGGTTTGCGTCCGGTACTCAAAGCACTGAAAGAAAAAAAACCGTTTTACTATTTACCCGATATGGATTTCGGCGCGAAAGACGCAGCCTTCGTCGATTTTTTCGGTGTCAAAACCGCGACCGTGACCGCACTTTCCAGACTCTGCGAAATCACCGACGCTAAAATTGTGCCGCTGATTACAAAGCAAACTGAAAACGGTTACGAAGCGCGTTTTTATCCGGCGTGGGACAACTATCCGAGTGGCGATGCGAACGCAGATGCGCGACGCATGAATCAGTTTTTGGAAGAACGAATTATGGACATGCCGGATCAATATTTTTGGGTGCATAAACGTTTCAAGACACGACCACCGGGCGAGGCGAGTTTTTATGATAAACCCTAGTATTGACGGTGCTTACCGAGTATTTTAGTTCGAAATACCGCGCCAACGTTAGTCCTGCACCGTCATCCCGAGGAGATTTTGCGAGGGATCTGCTTTTTCTTTAAGCAACGAAGCAGCAGATTCCTCACCCAAAAGCCGGGTTCGGAATGACAGTGAAAAGTTTGAACAGCTAGGCAAGTTGTAAAATTCATTAATCCAAAACTCAGCAATAAACCAAACTAAACACATGAAACTTCGCTTCGCCAAAATGCACGGTCAGGGAAATGATTTTGTGATGCTAAATGGCATTTCACAAAATATTTCGTTGACACCTGAGCAAATCCGCAAAATCGCGAATCGAAATTTCGGCATTGGTTGCGATCAGGTTCTGCTGGTGGAAAAATCCGCCCTGCTCGATGTTGATTTCCGTTATCGTATTTTTAATAACGACGGCAATGAGGTGGAACAGTGCGGCAACGGCACCCATTGTTTTGCACAATTTGTGCGTGACGAAGGGCTTACCAACAAAACTGAAATTCGCGTGGAAACCATGAAAGGCATTATCTCGCCATCCATTGCCAGCGATGGCGTGGTCACGACCAACATGGGCGCACCGCGATTTTTGCCTGC
>JANXWW010000079.1 GCA_025350945.1 Burkholderiales bacterium | reverse complement strand
GGCCATGTGTGGGAATGGACAGCTTCAGCTTTCACGCCTTATCCGGGCTTCGTGCGCGGTGTGTATGAGGAGTATTCAGCGCCGTGGTTTTATACGCATCAAGTATTGCGCGGCGGCTCGTTCGTGACCCATCCACGCATGCAATATCCGCAATATCGAAATTTCTACATGCCTGAACGTCGCGATATGTTTTGTGGTTTTCGTACTTGTCAGGTTGACTAATCGATTGTGTTTGTTTTGCTTGCGCGAACTAAGATAAAATCATATTGGCGGGTCTCCTCGCATTCAGCCTTTGTGAATCTGGTCAGGTCGGGAACGAAGCAGCCACAGCGAAGTAGTTGAAGTGCCGAGGGTCAGGCTCGCCACCCAGTATTTAAACAAAAGTAAAAACCTACTTTTGTTTAGTTTTAGTCAGTCGTTAGAAGGGCAAAGCCCATCTAACGTAAACGCAAAACCCGGCTCGCGCCAAGTTTATTCACGCCAAAAAATGTCCCACCAAGTCCTTGCCCGCAAATGGCGGCCACGCAATTTTGTTGATGTCATCGGGCAGGAGCACGTGGTGCGTGCACTGGCGAACGCGCTGGACACGGGGCGCATTCATCATGCTTATTTATTCACCGGTACGCGCGGTGTGGGCAAAACCACGCTCGCTCGTATTTTGGCCAAGGCGTTAAATTGTTTGGGCGTGGATGGCAATGGCGGCATTACGTCCAAACCCTGCGGCGTATGCGCTGCGTGTAAAGATATTGATGCAGGCCGCTTTGTGGATTTGCTGGAGGTCGATGCGGCAACCAACACCAAGGTCGATGAAATGCGCGAGCTGCTTGAGACCGCGCAATACGCGCCGGTGTCGGGCCGCTACAAGGTTTACATCATTGACGAAGTTCATATGTTGTCGAAGTCCGCATTCAACGCGATGTTGAAAACGCTGGAAGAGCCGCCGGGACACGTTGAATTTATTTTGGCGACGACGGACCCACAAAAATTGCCAATCACAGTGTTGTCGCGCTGTCTGCAATTTAATTTGAAAAATCTGGCGCCCGCGTTACTGGCGACGCATCTTGCACATATTTTGGAAACGGAAAAAATTCCGTTTGAGCCAGCCGCTCTCGATATGCTTGGCCGCGCAGGCGAGGGCAGCGCGCGTGATGCGCTGTCGCTGCTTGACCAGGCAATTGCGTACGGCGCAGGCGAAGTGAAGGCGGTTCAAGTCGCTACGATGTTGGGCGTGCTCGATCAAACTTATTTATTTTCGCTGCTACAGCAGTTGGCGAATGGCGATGCAAAAGCGTTGCTGGCCGGGATTGCGGGCTTGGGTGAACGTAGTGTTTCGTTCGAATTGACGCTCAAAGATTTGGCAGGCGTTCTCGCACGCGTGGCGTTGGTGCAAAGCGCCGGTGCGGATGCCGTTGAAGGGCCCGATGCATTGAGGATTGTCGAAATCGCTGCGCAATTATCGAGCGATGATGTGCAATTGTTTTATCAAATTGCGTTGCTTGGTCGTCGCGATTTAGCGCTGGCACCGGATGAGCAATCTGGTTTTACGATGACGTTATTGCGGATGCTTTCCTATAAAGAAGGTGCTGCTGTTAATCTTGAAAGTGCGCCGGCTGTAAAGCCAATATCCACGGGCATCTCCGAGCAAATGCCTGCAAACGCCGCGCCCAGCAAGGCGATTGGGGCAGTGCCTGATGTTGTGTCTTATGCAACTTTATCTGCGGCACCATTCGATGGCGATTGGCCTCAATTCGTGGCAGCACAAAATATGTCGGGCATGGCGGGCATGTTGGCGCGTCAGTGTGAATTCAAATCATTCGATGGCGGCGTGCTGGAATTATCGGTACCGGATCAGCATAAACATTTGGCTGAAAAACCGTATCAGGAAAAATTGAAAGCCTCCCTTGCACCTCATTTTGGCGGCAATGTAAAACTGAACATTAAAATCGGCGGCGCAGGTGATGTCAGTCTCGCAGCCACTGAGGATCGCGCACGCTTACAATCGCAGGCAGACGCAGAAGCTGCGATTGAAGCTGACCCATTCATCAAAAATCTTCAGCAGGATTTCGGTGCGGAAATAAACCGTGCTTCCATCCGGCCGGCGCAACCATAAATTAATTAACGCGGAGCAAATCATGATTCCAAAAGGCGGCCTCGGCGCCCTGATGAAACAAGCGCAGCAGATGCAGGAAAACATGAAAAAAGCGCAGGATGAATTGGCACACATTGAAGTGGAAGGCCAATCCGGTGGCGGCATGGTGAAAGTCACGATGACGTGCCATACCGACGTGAAGCGCGTTTCAATTGATCCCAGCGTAATGGATGATCGCGAGATGCTGGAAGATCTCATCGCAGCTGCGGTGAATGACGCGGTCCATAAAGCGCAGGCCACATCGTCGGCAAAAATGTCAGGCTTCTCTGCCGGCATGCAAATGCCGCCGGGCATGAAGCTGCCGTTCTAATATTAGCTAATTTTTAAGTGCGCCCACCTTCAAGTCTTGATGCGTTAATTGAGGCGCTGCGTTGCCTACCGGGCGTCGGGCCGAAATCTGCGCAGAGGATGGCGTATCACTTGCTGCAGCGTGATCAACAGGGTGCGACGCGATTGGCTGATGCGATGAGGAGCGCGGTGGAGCATATTCGTCATTGCGCAATGTGCAATACATTTACCGAAGCACCGATCTGCGAAATCTGTGTTTCGGCGAAGCGCGATAAAACCATTCTTTGCGTGGTTGAAATGCCCGGCGATTTGCTGATGATGGAACAAACGCAGAGCTATCGCGGCTTGTATTTTGTGCTGATGGGTCGCCTCTCACCGCTGGACGGCATCGGCCCCAAAGAAATTCATCTGGATCGGTTGCTGCGCCGCGCGATGGATGGCATCGTGCGCGAAGTCATTCTGGCGACCAACTTTACCGTGGAGGGCGAGGCTACCGCGCATTATGTGTCGGAGATGCTGGGCGAGCAGGGCATCAAGGTCACACGTATTGCGCGCGGCTTGCCGGTGGGCGGTGAGCTTGAATATGTCGATAGCGGCACGCTCGCGCAGGCGCTGATTGAACGGCGAAGTGTGTAAGTAACGCGTGTTGGCTGAACTCAAGCTGTTGTCGCGCGCTCATTCGAAAATAGTCCGGCAATCTTGGCGACTACAAATTTAATAAATCGCCACAGCTTCGGGATCAACCAGATCGCGAGCAAAATAAATAAAATCAGCAAGCCGATAAACACCACCGGATGCGTAAACGCAAGCCATAGCCCGCTAATGACCGCCGCTTCTTCGGTAAACGATGCGACCCAGTTGCTCACTGGCTCAGGCGAAGTATTAATTGCTGCGCGTCCACCGGCCTTCATAAAATGTGTACCTGCCGTAATCGTGCCGCCCAGCAAGCCCGCCACAATCGCCCACGCGGCGCCATCATCCGCGCCGATCACACCCGCTGCCAGCAATGCGCCCGCCGGAATGCGAATGAAAGTATGAATCGCATCCCAGAGCGAATCGAGGCCTGGAATTTTGTCGGCAACCGTTTCAATAAAAACCAGCAGGCCCGAAGCACCAATCACCATTGGGTGCGAGAGCGCTTGCAGATAGGAAGGCAAGGTCCAATCGAACCAGTGAAAGTGCCCCGCGAGGCCGACAAAAAACAACACGATATACAGGCGCAGGCCGCTGGCCCACGCGAGGCCACCGGCGATAGCAATTGATGCGAGTTGATCCATGATGATTTCCTATTTCCGCAAAATTGGTAACACGAATCGTAACGTGTTGGAAGCAAATGAGTGCAAATTTTGTTCATTTTATCAAAAGAAAAAAGTCGAAAGGGTGTTGACGTGATTAGCCAGTTGCGACATAATTAATGTTCTTCGCAGTTAGCGCAAAACGCGGTTGCGAAGTACAAATTGAGCAGTTCGTGACCTAGTTTTTTCGGGCGCGGGGTGGAGCAGTCTGGCAGCTCGTCGGGCTCATAACCCGAAGGTCGCAGGTTCAAATCCTGCCCCCGCAACCAGTCCAGTTTGTAATGTTCTTTAAAAATGAGACAACCGATTAAGGTGGGTACTGTTTACTAGGGTGCCTTGGAGCTGCGGTGGTGGCAGGTTTGGCGAAAGTCAGGTGTGCGATCACATTGGCAGATTCAAGGATTGAGCTCGAAATAATGAAGTACCTGCTTGAAGAAGTAAACATTGATAGGTAAATTTTTACCTGTTGATACTTTGAGAGTGGGAAGATAATTTTGGTTTAGCGTTGATTGAATGTAAAAGTTTGATTGATT
>JANXWW010000040.1 GCA_025350945.1 Burkholderiales bacterium | reverse complement strand
AGCCCAATGGTCGCGCCCAATGCCTTCAACAATCCCGCACTCGCCGTGGATTGCGAGCGATTCACTTCGCCGCGCAAATCATGCAACACCGCAAACGCCATCGGGGTATTGAAATCGTCTTCCATTGCCTCACGAAAGCGCTTGGCGTAATCATTCATCCAATCGATTTTTACATCGTCAGCCTTCACATCTTTTAGCGCCACATAAAAACCAAGCAGCGATTGACGTGCATCTTCGAGGGTTTCCCAGGTGTAATTGACTTCGCTGCGATAGTGGCCACGCAATAGGAAAAAGCGCACGGTTTCGCCGCCCTGCACCGGGTCGAGTTTGTTCAACACCTCACGCAAGGTAAAAAAATTGCCGAGTGATTTCGACATTTTTTCCTGATCGAAATTGAGGAACGCAGCGTGCATCCAGATATTGGCGAACGGTTTTCCATTCGCGGCCTCGCTCTGCGCGATTTCGTTTTCGTGATGCGGAAATTGCAAATCCCAGCCGCCGCCGTGAATATCAATCGTCTCGCCCAGCACCGCTTTACACATCGCTGAACATTCAATATGCCAGCCAGGACGACCGCCGCCAAAGATCGATGGCCACTGGGGTTGCGTTGCCGGTTCATTCAATTTGGCCGCTTTCCACAGCACAAAATCAAGCGGGTCACGTTTGTTCGTATCAACAGCCACGCGCTCACCCGCCTGCAAATCATCCAGATTTTTTTTTGATAACTTTCCGTAATTCAGAAAGCTGCGCACCGCGTAATAAACATCGCCATTCGGCGCATGGTAGGCAGCGCCCTTCTCCACCAAAATCTCGATCATCGCCAGCATGTGAGTGATATGCGCTGTCGCACGCGGGCTCGCGGTGGGCCGCAATAAATTGAGCCGGTCAGCATCCTCAAACATGGCCGCCGTCATGCGCTCAGTCAAAGCTGCAATCGGCTCACCATTAAGTGCTGCGCGCTCGATAATCTTGTCGTCAATATCGGTGATATTGCGCACCGAATTCACCGCGTAGCCTAGTGTGGTCAACCAGCGATGAACCAAATCAAAAGTGGTAAAGGTGCGCGCATTTCCTATGTGAAAAAAATCATAGACTGTAGGCCCACAAATATAGAGCTTTACGTTGTTAGGCTCGATTGGCGTAAAAATATCTTTTTTGCGGCTGAGTGTGTTGTAAATGGTTTGCATGATTTTTAGAATTGGAATGGCGTTGCTGAAATAAAGTCAGTTTTGCGCATGTTTGGGTCTCACGTGCTCTTCACAACTGCTTGACGACTTTAAGCGCGGAATTTAGCGACATCGCGATGGATGCGAAATGTACCGACGATTGCCGGCCATTAGTAAGGCAAGATCAACAACATCGCCACGATGCACAGGAAGCGGAAAGCATAAATGGCGGTATTAAATCTGCAAGATTCATAAAGATAGGATGCATTCTTGGTAGAATACGAAACTTAGATTTTTGTGTCTTTACCATTAAATTCAACGGACTATAACACGATGCTCATGCGACTCTTTGCTCAAGGCGCGGTCTTTGCGGGGTTGATAGCGCTGCTTTCTGCCGCTGGTTCGGTGATTGCCGGTTCTGCCGAAGACCTTAAGGAAGCCTCCAAGCTGTATCAACAAAACCGCTTTGATGCCGCCATGACGAAAGTAAATGGTGTGCTGGCGCAAACACCTAAAGATGCACAGGGCCGTTTCTTGAAGGGGCTCATCTTGACGGAGCAGAAAAAACCCGCCGATGCGATTCAGATGTTTACCAGCCTCACTGAAGATTTTCCGGAGTTGCCTGAGCCATATAACAACCTCGCTGTACTTTACGCCGCGCAGGGCAATTACGACAAAGCGAAAGCCGCGCTGGAACTCGCGATTCACACCCACCCGACCTACGGCACTGCCTATGAGAATTTGGGCGATATTTATGCGCAGTTGGCGCGCCGCTCGTACGACAAAGCACTTCAGCTTGATAAATCGAACGCGACCGCGCAATCTAAGCTCGCGATGGTAAAAGATTTGTTTCAGCCACCACGCCCGACATTGGCCTCGGCATCTGCAAAACCTGACCCCGTTAAGGTAGCAGCTACCGCTACGCCAGCCACGTCAGCAGCGCCAACACAGCCGGTATCCGCCACACCAACTGCGACATCGGCTACCAGCGCAATTACCAACGCGACTACCAACGAAAGCGCCGAGGCGCAAATATCAACGGCGATCCGCGGCTGGGCACAGGCCTGGTCAGGCAAAGATGTGCTGGGTTATTTATCTTACTATTCAGCTGACTTTGAAACGCCTGACAAACTTACACGTGCTGACTGGGAAGCGCAGCGGAGGGTGCGCATTGAGTCGCCAACATCGATCAGCGTGAATGTAAAAATAGCGAAAATTTCAATTATTGGTAACGAGGCGACAGCCGTGTTTCAGCAAAAATATAAATCCGACAAATTCGCCAGCGACAATACCAAAACGCTCAAACTGGTGAAAGCGGGTGACCGCTGGATGATCCGTTCAGAACGTGGCGGCTAAGCGTTGATGTTTTATTGCCTCATTGCCGCCATGCGGAGGACGCTAACGGTAAGCCTTGGCCTTGGCCTTGGCCTTGCCCTCGGACTGTGCGCAACCGTACAAGCACAGTCCGCCTCGCCCATCGCATCCTTAGCCTTTAGCAATGATGTTGAGGCAGCACTGGTGCGCGCTCTTGAGACGCTGCGTGAAGGTGGCATCGAAGCGGCACTCAATGAGATGGACATGGTCCTCGTCAAAAACCCGAATTTTCAATTGGGCCACCTCATCAAAGGTGATTTGCTGATGGCAAAATCGGGTGCGCCGCTCGCCTTCACCGGCACCCGTGAACAGCCTGAATTGGTGGCCAGTTTGCAGCAGGAAGCACGCGCACGGCTCACCCGATATTTTGACGGCCCACCGATTGGGCATTTGCCGACAGCACTCATTCAGCTTTCGCCACAGCAGCGATATGTATTGTTGATGGACAGCGAAAAATCGCGCTTGTATGTTTTCAAAAATATCGATGGCGCGCCGCAACTCGTCACTGATTTTTATATTTCCGGCGGAAAAAAAGGGGCCGAAAAGGAACGTGAAGGCGATCAAAAAACGCCGATTGGCGTCTACTACATTACGTCCACCATGCCGAAAGAAAAACTGAGCGATTTTTACGGGTCGGGCGCGTTCCCGTTAAATTTCCCCAATGAGTGGGACAAACGCCTCGGCAAAACTGGTTCCGGTATCTGGATTCACGGCACGCCGCCCAACACCTACAGCCGACCTCCCCGCGCCAGTGATGGCTGTGTGGTGTTGACCAACGATGACTTTGCTGCGATCTCAAAATACGTTGACCTGAACATCACGCCGATTGTGATTGCAAACCGGCTGGAATGGAAATCGCCCGAGCAATGGATCGATTCAAAAAGCGTTTTTGCCGATGCGCTGAGCAGATGGCAAAGCGATTGGCAAAGCAGGGATGTTGAGCAATACCTTGCCCACTACTCGCCGCAATTTGAAGCCGACGGCAAAGGCCTGCAAGACTGGGCCTTGCGCAAACGTCGTATCAGCAGCGGCAAGAATTTTGTAAAGATCGACATCAGCAATTTATCCGTGATGGAATATCCGCTGCCCTCCACCGCAGCCCCGCTCATGATGGTAACGTTCGATCAAAATTACCGGAGCAACAACGCTAAATCGTTAATGAAAAAAAGGCAGTACTGGCAACTGGAAAATGGTCAGTGGAAAATTATTTATGAAGCAGCCGCCAGCTAAAGTATCGATCAAATTTTTGCATTATTTTTTTGACTACAAGATGACTACAAGGAGAAAACACATGAACCGCGTCTCAAACTGCATCTCAAATCCTTACACACGAATTTCGACCACCATGGCGGCATCAGCATGCGTTGCAGCCATGTTTTTGGGAAGTGCCTTTGCGCAAGCCACAAAAACTGAGCCCAGAGCAGCAAAAGCAGCCGCAGTCAAGCCATCCACATGCAGCAAAATCAACGACAAAGGAACCAACCCCATGAAAGTAAAGCTCACCACCTCGATGGGTGCCATCACGCTGGAGCTCAACAAAGAAAAAGCACCGATCTCGACCGAGAATTTTGTGAAGTATGTTGAAAGCGGCCATTACAACGGCACCATTTTTCATCGCGTGATCGGCAATTTCATGATCCAGGGCGGCGGATTTGACAAAAATTTATCCGAGAAAAAAGGCCAGATGCCCGCAATCAAAAACGAAGCGCCTAACGGCTTGAAAAACGACAACTACACCGTCGCAATGGCGCGCACCGGCGTGGTCGATTCAGCCACCGCACAATTTTTTATTAACGTAAAAGACAACGACTTTCTGAATCACAATCCTCAAGGCGGCCAAGGTGGCTACGGCTATGCGGTATTCGGCAAAGTTATTGATGGCACAGATGTGGTGGATAAAATCAGAGCGGTCAAAACCGGTGGCAAAGGCATGTTCCCAACCGATGTGCCAGAAGAAACCGTGACGATTGAAAAAGCAGAATGCCTGTAACGTTTTCAGGTGTGCATTTACAAAAAAGAGCGGCTCCGGCTGCTCTTTTTGTTTGTGTCTTCACACTCTGCCAAACGTTAAAAGACTAGCAAAGACGAGTATTTCAAAGCAAAAATGTGTGGAAACCCGCACCAGTCAACGACTTTAAAAATGAATATTCTTGTTAGCGCACCTCTCGATCCATGCTGAAATATCGTTCCTGCAAGCGCCTGAATCCAACATGGTTTCGCTGTACAAATCAGCAATAATCACATTATGCGCCCCACCCTGTTTATTTCTGATCTTCATTTAACCGATATTGACGGGCATCTCAGCAAAATTTTTTTTCGATTCATACGCGAGACCGCCATTTACGCCCAAGCGCTTTATATCCTCGGCGATCTGTTTGAATATTG
>JANXWW010000033.1 GCA_025350945.1 Burkholderiales bacterium | reverse complement strand
GCCATTACCGAGCACAATCTGCGCCGTCGCCACACCACGACTTTTGCTAATGGTGGCCTTCAATTCAAAGCCATTTCCATCCGGATAGAGTGCTAATTCCGGCAGCGCTTTTTGTATCGCCGCGAGTGCTTTTGGGCTCACGCCGAGCGGGTTTTCATTCGAGGCTAATTTAACGATATCAGCTTCGTTCAACCCCAATTCGCGCGCCAGTTCGGAGGTGGGCTTGCCAGGCTGGTAAGGAGCGATGTCGCGGATGTGTTGCGGTGCGAGATCAGAGAGATTCATGCTGCTACTTTCACAAAATATTTTATAAAACTGCCGTTGGATAAGACCCAAGCACTTTCACATAGCCCGCAATTTTCTTGATTTCAACCAGCGCATCGGCCACGTTCGCATCCGCCAAATGGCCTTCAATATCGACAAAAAATAAATAATCCCAGAGTGCCACTTTCGATGGCCGTGATTCGAATTTACTCATCGATACACCACGTTGCGCGAATGGGGTGAGCATTTCGTAAACCGCGCCGGCACGGTTTGTTGCTGACAATACAAGTGACGTTTTATCAAATCCTGATTGCTGCGGCTCATAACTTCCCAGCACCAAAAAGCGTGTTGTGTTATTGGGTTCATCTTCAATATTGGAGGCGAGAATCGCGAGCTTGTAATGCGAGGCCGCCATTTCACCGGCCACCGCAGCCGAAAATGGCTCAATCGCGGCTCTACGTGCGGCTTCTGCATTTGATGATACAGCCACGCGTTCTGCATGCGGCAGGTTTGCATTCAACCATTCATGGCACTGCGCGAGCGATTGCCCATGCGAGAAAACCCGCTGGATTTTATTCATCTCAACCACTGCACTCGCCATCAAATGATGATGAATGCGAATCAACACTTCGCCACAAATTTTAAGCGGCGTTTGTGGCATCAAGTCGAGCGAACGACCGACAGCACCTTCGGTGGAATTCTCCACCGGCACCACGCCAAAATCCGCCGCACCTGATTCCACTGCGCGATAGACTTCATCAATGCTCGCGGTGGGCTGCGCATCGGCACCCTCGCCGAAATGTTTGATTACTGCGCGTTCGCTAAACGTGCCCTGCGGCCCCAAATACGCGACCGTAATCGGCCGCTCCAGCGCCAGACACGCCGACATAATTTCGCGAAATAACCGCGCGGCGACTTCATCCGGCAGCGGTCCTTCGTTGATCGATTTGATTCGGCGAAGTACTTCTGCTTCGCGCTCAGGGCGATAGGCTTGGCCGATTTTCAGCGAGCCCACTTTGCGGGCGAGTGCCGCACGCGTGTTGAGCAGTTTTAAGATGTCGACGTCGAGCGCGTCGATTTCGGTGCGGAGTTGGGAAAGATCGTTATTCATGGCGAGTGGATTGTAGGTCGTTATTTCCGGCAAAATTTCGAAACTTCATTTTAGCCGTTGCGCTGCTGAAACTCCCGCATGAATTGCGTTAACGTTTGAATTGCGTCGAGGGAGATCGCGTTATAAATCGACGCACGCATGCCGCCAATGGCTTTATGGCCTTTCAAGCCCGCAAGGTTTTCGGCAAGTGAAGCCTCAATAAATTTGGCGTTGAGCGATTCATCGCGCAGAAAAAAAGGCACATTCATGCGCGAACGATTTTCCACCGCAATATCGTTTCGATAGAACCCACCTGAACCATCAATGCATTCATAAAGCATTTTCGCCTTCGCGATATTTTTCGTTTCCATCGCCGTCAAACCACCTTGCGCTTTCAACCATTTGAACGTGAGACCCGCCAAATACACGGCGAATGTCGGGGGCGTATTCAGCATCCAGTCATTCGCGGCTTGCTGCGTGTAATCAAATACAGAGGGCGTCATCGGATGCGCGTGACCCAGCAAATCCTCGCGCACGATCACAATCGTCAAACCAGAAGGTCCGATATTTTTTTGCGCACCCGCGTAGATGCAACCGTACTTGGATACATCGATTGGCCGCGACAAAATATGCGATGACATATCGGCGACGAGCGGCACATCGTCATCGATTTCAGGCGTCCAGAAATATTCAACACCATGCACCGTCTCATTCGTACAAATGTGCCGAAACGCCGCATCCCTATTGGGTTTCCAGGCATTCTGTGGGGGCACATAAGTGAATTTTTTGTCTTCGCTCGAGGCAATTGTCGCAGCTTCGCAATATTTGCCCGCCTCTTTAATCGCGCCGCTGGACCATAGCCCAGTGTTCACATAATCGGCGC
>JANXWW010000032.1 GCA_025350945.1 Burkholderiales bacterium | reverse complement strand
CAGTCAAAGCCTAGCATGGGCGCGCCATTTGAGGCAAAAAATGCCTGAACGCTGCACCAAGTCTAGGCTTTTAAATTTTTATCATGTTAAATCATAGCGCGGTACGCAGACTTTGTCGTCTGTCATTTTCGCCAGATGCTTTTCCCGTCCCAATCCCCTATAATCTAAGGCTGTAATCAAATCATACGCTGGAGTTAATCATGGCCGGGGAACGTAAACGTAGTCGCCGCAACACGCTGGAGCGCAAATGCTTGGGCAAGTATTACAAACGCTTATTCATTGGCTCGAACAAATCAATTTTCAAAATGCTTGAGACGATTAAAAAAATCTAGTCTTGAGATTTAATGAATTAAAAAAGCCGCTGAAGAAATTCAGCGGCTTTTTTATTTTCCAGCCATCAAAGTTTTTATTGCTATTGCGCGTGCCTCCATTCATGCGCGCAAACAAAAACTTAAACCTCAACGTCAGGTAAAAATCAGCCTCGGCCAAAATTTCATCCGCAAAAAACACTATTTCGCCGCAAAGTAAAACATGCTTGGATGAATGCGCTAAATTGGTCACCTCCAATTTATTTCACGACAGGGGCAGATAAATGAATAAAGCAATCCGATTATTAAGTGCAGGTATTGCCATGGCGTTGGTGGCATCAAGCGCTTGCGCGATGACTGATGCCGAATTAAAAAAAATCACCGAACAGCGCTTTCTGGGAGACCGCACCGGCGCTTGTGTTGCGGTCGCCGTGATCGAAAAAACCGTTGCGCGCGCGTATGTGTGTGCCGACGCAAAAAATCTTGACCGCATTTCAGCCAAGAGCGCTTTTGAAATTGGCTCAATTAGTAAAACGATGACCGCCGCGTTGCTGGCGGATTTGATTGTGCAGGGCAAAGCGTCGCTTGATGATCCGATCAGCAAATATTTGCCGAAAGATGCAGTGGTGCCGGGCTTTGAGGGCAAGCCGATTTTGCTGAGGCATATCGTTACGCATACATCAGGGCTGCCGACGGTGCCGGATTTTAGTGCGTTTAAAATGGAAAATCCTTATGCGAATGTCGATGAAGCCTCGCTGCTGAAAACGCTATCGCAAGCTAAATTAAAGCGTGCGCCGGGTAGTGAATTTGAATACTCGAATTACGCGATGATGCTACTCACCGCCATGATCGCGAAGCGCGCAGGCGAAGATTTTGAAACGCTATTGCAGAAGCGACTCTTCACGCCCATCGGCATGAAAAATAGTTATGTCAATATAAAACCGAAAGGAATTGATGCGGCAGAAGGCCACACGCCGAATACGAAAGCGACGCCCGCATGGACGTTTAAAACCAACACTGCTGGCGTGGGCGGCGTGCGTGCCACGCTGGACGATATGGTGAGCTATGTGCAGGCGCAACTGGGCACGAGTGAATCCGCTATTTCGCCCGCGTTGAAATTAACCCAGCAAGTTGTCAAAACAGAAGCAAATAACAAGATGGGAATGAGCTGGATGCTGGCACCGCTGGATAATCATTTTGTGTTTACTCACGGCGGTGGTACCGGCGGCTTTTCCGCACATGTCGCCTTTGATCTTGAAACCAAGCGCGGCGTTGTCATTCTAAGCGATACCGCGCTGACCTCATTAGGCGGCTTGGGCAGGCGCTGCGATGGAAAAACTAAAACCGGACCAACTTCAAGCCTACGCGGGCACCTACAGCCTTATGCCCGGATTCGATTTGAAAATTTTTGTTGAGGGCGGCAAACTGATGGCGCAAGCCACAGGGCAAGGCGCGTTCGAGATCGAGGCAAAATCGAAAGATCAATTTAGCGCAGACGCATTCGGCATCGAGATTCAGTTTGAACGCGATGCCAACAGCGCAGTAAAAAAGCTGGTGTTGTTACAAGGCGGCCAAACCTTGCGTGGTGATAAAAAATAATGGATGTGCGAAAAGCAAAAGACCGCATCATTGATGAGGAAAGCACATGAATTCAAATGCTGTTTCACTGGGCTAAGCGCTGCCCGATGAAGGGTACATCGAAATAGGTGCAGCCGGAATTTTTGCCGATCAGCGGCGCATTTCAACATCGGTTTAAAACAATGTAAAGCAGCAACCTGGCGATTGTGCGCGTTGTTGCATCTCCGCGTAGCGCATCGAAATTCATTAAACTCAAGCTGTTCTTACGGGGAAAAAAATGAATTTAATGCTTTATTCGTTGCGCACGTTTGCTGCTTTATGTTTTTTTTGCGCGGCAAGTTTTTTAGCTGCTCATGCGCAGCCGTTACCTGTTCCAAGCAATGGTGGCACGAATGCAATTGATGCGAATAAACCCGCACAAACACCCCTACCCGTGCCGTCCGCCTCGGCGCGTGATTTGTTTTCGCGCTACAAGGATCGGCTGGTGCAGGTGCGTGTGTTGCTCAATAGCGCGAATGAACAATCGTCACTTGGTTCGGGCTTTGTGGTGCGCGATGATGGGCCGAAAGGCGTGTGGATTGTCACCAATTACCACGTGATTTCGTCACTTGCGATTGATCCTGAAAAATTCCGCCTGGAGCTGCGCCCCACCAGCGAGCGCAGCGTGAAAGCTACGTTGGTTGCGATTGATGTCATTCACGACCTTGCTGTGTTGCGCACGGAACCCGCAGAGGTGCCCGCGGAGGTGCTCGCGGAGGTGCTCGCAAAATGGCCCACGCTGGCATTGCGCGACACGTCGCTGAATCAGGGGGAGCGGGTGTTTTCGCTCGGCAATCCGCTTGAGCTGGGCTTTCTGATTTCCGAAGGCATTTACAACGGCCCGGTGGAATCGCGCATTTACGAGCAGATGCTTTTTTCCGGCGCACTTAATTCCGGCATGAGTGGTGGCCCGTCCATTGATGACGCAGGCCGCGTGGTGGGCGTGAATGTGGCGACCAGTCGCAACGGTCAGCTTCTCGCGTTTCTGGTGCCGGTGCGCTATGCGCGCGAGCTGCTTGAGCTGGCGTGGAAGGCACCTGTGCGCAAAGAATGGCGTGGCGAAGTGGCGCGGCAATTACTCATGCATCAGAATTTTGTGGCGAGCAAAATTTTGCAAACCTCGGGTACTGAAACGCCCAAGCACGCTACTGATAACACCGTTGCCGTGCCAGCTGCAACCGCAAAAGCGGGATTTGCCAGCCAGACCTTGGCCGGTCGCGTTGTGCCGACGCTCGATGGCAGCCTGACCAAATGCTGGGCTGGTGGCCGCGATGGCGAACGTCTTCGCTATCAGCGCGACACGCTTAACTGCAGCCTGCGTTCCGAGCTTTTTGTGCGGGGCAATTTATATACGGGCTATTTGAGCTTAAGCCATGTCTTGTTGCGCAACGATAAACTTGCCACCCCGCAATTTCTAGCCATCGGTTCAATGGCCAATAAAGTAATGTCGTTTTTGAATGCGGGCAGTCGCGAGATGACAGCGAACGAATGTCGCGATGATTATGTGCGTGGGACCGTACATGTTTATCGCGTTGCGGTTTGCCTGAAAGCGTATCGAAAATTTGCGGATATTTACGATTTCAGCGTCAGCGCAACACAGGTTGATGATCCGCGTGAACGGCTCACCAGTTCCCTATCGCTCAACGGCGTATCTTTTGACAACGGTCAGAAGCTAAGCCGGATGTTTTTGGAGCGTATGCAATGAGTTGGTTTATTGAATATCTGCATCGTGATGGCAGCGTGCTTGCGCGTATGCCGGTTCCTTATGCGGCCGAATCCGCGCGCACCTTCCGTATCGGCCGCGCGCTGGATAACGATTTGGTACTGGATGATCCGCACTGCGCGCCTTATCACGCAAAACTGGAAATTGATGCGAATGGCGTGGCGCGTTTGCATGATCTGGGCACCAGTAATGGCATCGTTGGCGCGCGCAACAAACGCGCAACGGTGCATGAGATCAAGACGGATGACCCATACCGACTCGGCCAATCTCTCGTTCGCGTGCGCGCGAGTGATTGGCCGCTCATGCCAGAACGCGTGCTGTCGCGCCGCGCGGTATGGCCCTATGCATTGGCGGGATTGGCGCTGGCGCTCGCGCATTGCGCGTGGGACTTGTGGCTAAGAGATGTGCAGGAAAAATCGCCCACTTATCTTTACAGCCTGAGTGGGCTTGCCTTGTTACTGTGTTTGTGGAGTTCGATGTACACCTTGTTTGGCCGATTGGTGGCTGGTGAAAATCGTTTCTTTTCACATTTATTAATCGCGTGTATCGGCTACCTCGCCGGTACGCTGGTTTTAAATTTTTTGGAAACGCTGGCCTTCACCATGTCGTGGTTATGGCCCGCACGCATCACCGAACCTGTCGTGGTGGTCATTGCCGCGATGACGGTACGCCAGCACTTGCGGCTCGCCGATCCGCGCCACTGGCCGACACTACGAATCGGTTTGGTCATCGTGGCAACCTTAGCCATTGTGGTTCCGCTCGCGCAGCAGTGGATATCGCATCAGCGTCTGACCGACATACAAACGCTGCACGCCATCGAGCATCCTGCGCTCAGGCTTGCATCGCCCGTACCGTTGCCTGAATTCAGTGTCAGCGTAGATACGCTTAAAGCGCGTGTTGATAAAGCGCGCAAGAAAGATGATGCGGAGGGTGACGGTAACGAAATCGGGTCGGATCTTGGAAATGATTGAACAAGCAGAATAATCGCCGTTTACGGCATTGATTTGGATAGAGTTTGATGTGCCACGCTAATCATATTGTTGTGCTGAAAGTGCAGTGAAGAGTATTCAAATAAATTAAGTACTTAATAGCTTAGTTTTGTTAAATGGTGTTAAATGATGCACAACTTCTCCTTATCGTCTTCATTTGAAGTTACCTTAATACCGTAGCAATTTTATGAGTGCTTTGATCGTACTCGTGATGAGCAAAGTCGTCATTTTTTCTGGACTTTAAATATGCAGCGCCTTTTATACATTAGTTGTGCTGGTGAAGAATTCAGCGATCCAGGCGAGCTCAATGAGCTTGGAGAAAATGCAATTCAGCGCAATAAGCAAAATGATCTGACAGGCGCACTTTTTTATGTGGGCGGCTACTTTATGCAATTGCTGGAAGGGCCTGATTATGAAGTGGCTGATACTTTCCACCGTATTAAAGCTGACCACAGGCATAGTGATGTGGAAGTGCTTTTTTTAGAAGAGGCGAATGAGCGAATTTTTCCAAGCTGGAGTATGAGCAGTAATGTGGTGGATGTTAAAGGCTCTTCGCATGACATGCACGCTATTGCGGACGCACTGCGGTTAGGCGTGGAAAGCCGGACAATTCCCGACTGTTTAATGGCGCTTGAATATTTCCTTGCGCCACATTCCCTGAAATAGTTTTGATGATGAAAGTAGCCAGTCAAAAAATAGTCATCATTTCTGATTCGCATCTAAAGCGCGTGTCATTTATGAATTGGCTGGCTAATACGGTAAATCGTGATTTAGTACGAGTGCACTTTCATAAGTTTGGCGAGACAAACGACAAGGTTGTGAAATATATTGACTTTGATCGTGCAGAACAATCTCAGCGATGTATTGCGGTAGACGCGAACTTGTTGGCCGAACCGTTGTTGATTCCGATGTTGTCAGGCGCGAATAAAATTGTTTTTTTCGTGACAAAGAAAAGTAATTTAGGCGATAGCTGTATTCAAGAGTTGACCGTAGGCGACCGTACGCTTTTAAGAGAAAGTCAGCAGGTGTTCGTATTGTTTTCAGATGGCGGGCGCGAGCATGCTTTAGCGCTCGAAGGCAAGCTGAAGATGCTGGGTATTTCGCCGACGTGTCCAGAATTACACACGAACGATTTTCTGGCTATTTGGCAGACTATTTCTGCTGATACTTTGCATGGCGCGAAGGTCGCGAAAAATGCGGCGGTAAAAGCGCCCCCAGTAGCAACGGCAGCAAACAAGATTGTTAAAGCGACAATTCAGCAAACTCGTCAAGTTGATAACAAAAAACAAATTCAAGCGAACGAAGAAAAAAGATCTGTAGAAACAAAGAAGCTGCAAATAGCCACATCAAACACTATCGCATTACCGGAATCACCCTCAACAACCAACTTAGGAAATTTAAAAATGGCAAATATTAACGATTCGATGGCTGCACTAATGAGTATTGATGGCGCGATGGGCTGCATGATTGCTGACTACACTAGCGGCATGGTGTTGGCGAAAGCGGGCGGCGGTGTGAATCTCGACGTTGCCGCTGCAGGCAATACAGAAGTCATCAAAGCAAAAATGAAAACCATGGTAGCGCTTGGTCTTCGCGAGACAATTGAAGATATGCTGATTACGTTGGGCACGCAATATCACATTATTCGTCCGCTGGCCACGAAACAAGGGCTATTCCT
>JANXWW010000014.1 GCA_025350945.1 Burkholderiales bacterium | reverse complement strand
TAATTTAAAACCGTGGGCCGGATTGCGCCCCGCCACACCAAAAGGCACGCCGATTATCGGCGCATCGCCTTATAAAAATTTATTTCTGAATACGGGTCACGGCGCGCTGGGTTGGACGCTTGCCTGTGCGTGCGCAGCGATTGTGGCGGACGTGATTGAAGGCAAACCAGCAGCGATTTCTTTGCAAGGATTTACGCTGAATGGATAAGGTAATATCGGCTATCCCATTGACAAAAATGACTGCAAGCGTGCGCAAAAAAATCAATCTTCCGCAGTTTGTCGGCACCACATTTACGATCATTTTAATCGTGGCGCTTGGCCTGAACTCGCCTGGTGGGGCTGGCATTTTTTGCTGCCCGCGTCGACCAGCGTTGCCGCAAACACTAGCAGTAGCGCGGCTTTCGACGATATTACGCTCGCCCGTCGATTGTTTGGCGGCGGTGATGGCGCACCTGCTGAAGCCAGCGCGAGCGATATTCGTTTGAAAGGCGTGTTCGCGGTTGACGGCGTAACGCTCTCGGCAGCGGTCGTGAATTGGACCGGCAAAGATCAGGCCGTGGGGATAGATCAGGAATTGATGAAAGGTGCAACGCTCACCGAAGTGCATGCGGATCACATCATCGTCGCGCGTAATGGCAAACGCGAGCGGATTGAGCTGGATAAATTTCGCGTTGCCACCGCCACGCCAAATGCACAAAGCCGCAATCCCAATGCAGGCTTTCGACTGAACGTGACCGCAGCAGGCGGTGGCTACAGCCTGTCGCGCCAGGAATTAAATACGGTATTGCAAGACCCGCGACAAATGGAATTCTTGGGGCAAATCGGCGTGGCACCCGGCGGCGGCGTGCGTGTGGATGGCGCGGGTGCCAACACCCTCGCTGGCAAACTCGGCCTGCAATCTGGTGACGTGATTTCCGCAGTCAATGGACAACCGGTCAATTCAGCAGGCGATTTGGCGCGGCTCTATTCGCAATTCAATACATTATCGACGGTGCGTGTGGAGGTGAAACGGGCAGGTGCGCCGACGGTATTGAATTATGCGATCCAGAATTAATTTTTCATATTTAAAAAGATAAAACACAAGCACCGGCGGGCGCTACAAGCAATAAATAGCTCATGAAGCCCGTGTATGCTGGCGTTTAAATTTCAATAATGGATATCCAACAGATTAAATCTGAAGCGCTGGCGAAACTGAACGCGGGCGATATAACAAGCGCGGCAGCGATGTTTCAACATGCGCTGACGATGGCACCGAACGATGTGGATTGCCTGCACATGCTGGGCGAACTTTTTTCGCGCACTGGGCAAATTCGTGAGGCGGTGCATTTTTTTTCAGCGGCTGGTGTTAGCTCAAACTGGACGCTCGCGGCAACGACGCATGGCTTTGGCGTGGCGTTAAGCCGTCTTTACGGCACCGAGTTTACGGTTCGGCGGCTGGCCTACCTCGCCTGGGTGAATGCGCGACAGCGATATTTAAAACCGGCAAAAACAGTAAGCCCGCTGGTGAGCGTGATCGTGCCGTCATACAATCACGCGCGATTTATCGGCCCGTGTCTGGAATCCATTTATCGCCAGACCTGGAAGCGAATCGAGCTGATTATCATTGATGACGGATCGAGCGACGATTCTGTCGAACGAATTCGCGCGCTATTACCGGCCTGCCCATTTCCACATCAATTTATTGCACGCGGAAGTGCGCGCGAAAATCGCGGTGCTGCGCAGACAATTAATGAGGCAATAACGCTGGCAAAGGGTGAGTACATCAACATTCTGAATTCAGATGATCGCTTTCATCCGCAGCGCATCGAGAAAATGGTTGCGCATATTGCCGCAATTGGCGCGGACTGGGGCTTTGCGGGCATTGAGGTGATTGATGAAAACAGTCACCTTGCGCCATCGCCGGCGGACTCGACTTCCCGCAATTTACGAAACATAGCCGCCATGGCTGACGTGGCACCCACTATTGGTTTTGCGCTGCTTCGCAATAACGTCGCTATATCAACCGGCAATTTTTTTATTCGCGCAACATTCCTGCGCGAGATGAACGGTTTTTCAGATCTGCGCTATGTACACGATCTTGAATTCGCACTGAGGGCCACCTTGCGGTCTGAGCCCGTGTATGTATCGGCACCGCTTTACGAATATCGCATACATGACACCAACACGATAAATGAAGCTACCGTCCGAGCTGATGCGGAAACAACAGCCATGTTTTCACGACACGTGGAAAAACTTTTTGACAACAACCCTGTGGCAAATTTTTTCGCGCCCACTCGACTGAATTGGGCAGAACATGTCGCCACGTTTTTATTACGCACCGGGTTTGACCATTTTCTGACACCTAAACAATTGACCGAAACCGCCGAACGCGCCGTAGACACGAGCCCACAAGTTAGCGCAGGCGAGGCGATTGCATTTCTGGGCCGCATTGAAAGTATCGAATCCGCGCGACCTTTGTTTGCCGCGATGCTCACGCAGCCCCACGGTGTGCAGGCAACGTTCGATCAATTTCAGCGCTATGGCATTATTGCGCGCGCCATCGATCATCTGCGCGAGCGTGGGCAAACGTTTTCGATTCTCGAGGTCGGCGCGAATACACACAGATTGCTGGGCAAGCTGTTGCCGAACGACAAGATCACCTATCTTGATCAGGAAATCCCGGCTGAAATTGCGGGCGCGAATGATGTCATTCTTGGCGATGCGACTAATCTCGACATGGCTGATAAATCGTACGACATCGTTGTAGCACTTGATGTTTTTGAGCATATTCTGCCGGCGCGGCGCGATGATTTTTTACGGCATATTGCGCGCGTGTCACGCCTTGTCACGCTGCTGGCAGCACCTTTCGACAGCGCGGCCGTCCGCGCAGCCGAAAATGATGCGAGCGCGTATTGGCTGCGCCTCTTTCACGAGCCCTACCGATGGCTCAAAGAGCACGCAGAAAACGGTTTGCCCGACCTCACAAAGACCATACGTAACCTCGCTGATTTGGGGTTATCGCCTATACATTTTGGCCATGGCCGACTTGAACTATGGCGCGAAATGTTGAAAGCGCATTTCGCCGCCATTTCACTGCCTGATCTGCGCGCGCCAAGCGCATCGATTGATGGTTTTTATCGCGATCATCTACTGATGAGTGATGGTGCTGATGGGGCTGATGGGGCTAATGGGGCTAATGGGGATGATGGTCAAACATATCGACAATTTTTGTTTTTCTCGCCTGATAAAACGGTGATGGCGCAGCTTGCGGATTTTCCAGCAAACTTTAAACCGGGTAAAAATCTGCCAGACATCACGGCGATACTTGACGTGCTCCGCGCCATGCAGCAGTTGGCGCTGGTCAGAAAAAACGCCGCAACCGGATCAACAAACCCAAGCACTGGCAACGCTCTACAGACATAAATATCTGAAAACGCTCTACTGGGCTAGAGTTCTCGATTTTTTTCTTGGCACTTATTGCGCGCGTTTCGTCAATTTTGCACGCAGTTCACTCACCGCGTTTACATAATAATGAGCAGCTTGTCGTATGGTATCTTCGGGCTGTCCTTGCAGCGACGCATCAGGCGTATAAGCGTAAACGTGCGTGAAGTCGCAGGTGTATCCAACATGCGCGATTTGCGCTTCACGCCATTGCTTATCGAGGTAGACCAAATACCATCGCGACATGGGTGGCCATTTATGCGTTGGGTCGCCATAGGCGCTGGCGTGCGACCAGTCGGGTGTGATAATTTCTGCCTGCGCGCCGGGCTTCAACACGCGCCACAATTCATTGAAGAACGTTATCCGCTCCTCACCGGTCAAATGCTCAACGAAATGGGACGAGAACGCTGCATCAATTGAATCATCCGCCCACGGCCACGGCGTTGCGCGCAGATCAATAACCACATCCACGCCGGGCAAAGTCATACTATCTACACCCACAAAACCTTCACGTTTTTTGGTGCCGCAGCCTAAATCAAGTTTCATCATTTTTTTGTTCATTGAACATGGAAAAGAATAACAATTTTATATCACGCAAAATTTGTCTTCCCCAAACGCAATACAAGACTCATGGCGAGTCGCACAATTGCGCAATTCATGACGTACAATCAGGCAACTCTCAAGCTAAATCATTAGCCACACCACAATATTTCGGACAAGCATGACACTCACAATTCTTCCTTCTTACCTCTCGTCTTACGCCAGAAAAACGATTCTGGCTTGCGCTGCTAGCGCAATGATCTCCTTCCCGGCATTCGCCGAAGACACGGTGATGCTGAATTTTGTGAATGCGGATATCCCGTCTGTGGTCAAAGCCATTGGCGCGCACACCGGCAAAAATTTCATTATTGATCCGCGTGTGACGGGCAGTATGAATATCATTTCGCAAGCGCCCGTGTCGAAAGATTTGGCGTATCAGATTTTGCTTTCTGCTTTGCGCGTGCATGGCTTTACGGCGATTGAAGAACGCGGCGTTGTAAAAATCGTGCCCGAAGCCGATGCCAAAACATCGGGCCCTGTCGTGGGTCGCGGTATGCAGATTTCGGGCGATCGAATCGTCACGCAAGTTTTCACCTTGCAAAACGAATCGGCAGCACAGCTCGCCACGGTGCTGCGTCCGCTGGTGGCACCGAACAATTTTATCGGTGCCTATCCAGGCAACAACACATTGGTGATTACCGATTACGCCGAAAACGTGAAGCGCATCGCGCGCATTATTGCATCCATTGATGTGCCTGCCAGCACCGATTTGCAGATGATTAAATTGCAGTACGCGAGCGCGGTGGATGTCAGCGCCCTGCTTGGCCGCCTGATGCCCGAAACTGCGGCGAATCCTGCCAATCCGGGCGCGCCCGCAAAGCTGGCCATCGGCGTTGAACCGCGCACTAATAGTTTGTTGCTGCGCGCAGACACGCCTGCGCTTATCACTCGCGTGAAGGCGCTAGTGGCGGGCATTGATATTCCCACGGCGGCGAATGGCAACATTTATGTGGTGTATTTACGCAACGCAGAAGCCACAAAAATGGCGGAGACCTTGCGCGGATTATTGGGCGGTGCGGCGGCAAGTTCCGCCATTTCACAAGCCGCCACCACATCAAGCACTAGCACTGGTGCGGCCTCTGGAGCAGTTTCGGCTGCATCAGCAACGGCTGCATCGTCCCAAATTAACTCCACCATACAAGCATACCCTTCAACAAATTCGCTGGTCATCACCGCACCCGATCATGTTTACAATTCGCTCCGCGCAGTGATCGACAAGCTCGATGCGCGGCGTGCGCAGGTGTTTGTTGAAGCGCTGATTGTGGAAGTCAGTAGCAGCACGGCAGCAGAATTTGGTATTCAGTGGCAAGATATTTCTGGGCTGAATCGAGGCGGCACGCAGGTTATTGGCGGAACAAATTTTGGGGCTCCTGCTGCTGGAAGAAATATCATCGAAGCGGCGTCTGATATTACCAGCTTGGGTAACGGGCTGAATCTTGGCCTGGTGCGCGGCACGGTTCGGGTGAACGGAAGAGACATTTTAAGCCTGGGCGCGCTAGCTCGTGCGCTGGAAGCAGATCAAAAAAATAACGTGCTATCAACGCCCACAATTTTGACGCTCGATAATGAAGAAGCGAAAATCGTCGTCGGTCAGAACGTACCTTTTGTCACCGGCAGCTTCACGCAAACAGGCAATGCAGCGAACAGCCCGTTTCAAACTATTGAGCGTAAAGATGTGGGCCTCACGCTGCGCGTAACGCCGCAAGTCACCGAAGGCGGCACGGTCAAGCTCAAAGTTTTTCAGGAAGTGTCGAGCGTGGTGACAGCTAATAATGTGCGTTCTGCGGACTTGATTACGAATAAACGCTCCGTCGAAAACACCGTGTTAGCCGATGACGGACAAATCATTGTGATCGGCGGTTTGATTCAGGACGACACCAAAAACAACGACAGCAAGGTGCCGATCCTGGGCGATATTCCCTATCTCGGTAATTTATTCAAATACAAAACCCGCAATCGCGACAAAACAAACCTAATGATTTTCCTGCGGCCTTATGTACTGCGCGATGGCAAGGCGGCGAATCAGTTGACAGGCGAGCGCTACGATTACATCCGCAACGAGCAATCGAATGCGCTGCGTGAAGGCGAATCACTGCTGCCACCCACAGGTGGGCCGTTGTTGCCAGCATCACCCAATGCTTCCGCCACCTTACCACCCACAACTACACCCCCAACCACACCAGAACCCAAATAATCATGGGCACTTTTGATTCTAAAGAACGCAATGTCATGGAGAGTTCTGAATCCAGCGTGGTGCGTTTGCTGCCCTATCATTTCGCGAAGGCGAAAGGCGTGATCACGGCGCGTGAAGTTGATGGTGAAATTGAGGTCTGGCTGGCACCAAATCCGGAATCAACCACGCTCGCTGAAGTGCGCCGCATGACGGGTAAAGCGCTGCGGCCCGTGTTGCTATCGCTGCCGGATTTCACTTCCCGTTTGGCGCGCGCTTATATGCACGAAGGCGAGAGTGATAGCGAAAATCGCGAGCACATGGACGACATCGCCAGCAATATTGAAAGCTCGGCTGATTTAGCACTGCTTACCGAATCGCTTCCCGATATTACCGACCTGCTCGAAACCGAAAATGATGCGCCAATTATCAAGCTCATCAATGCGCTGTTAACGCAGGCGATTCGCGAAAACGCATCCGACATTCACCTGGAAATTTTTGAGCGTCGCTCGCTGGTGCGTTTTCGCGTCGATGGTGCGCTGCGCGATGTGGTCGAGCCAAAACGCTCGCTGCATGCGGCGATGGTCTCACGCGTAAAAGTGATGGCAGAGCTCGATATTGCCGAAAAACGTTTGCCGCAGGATGGGCGCATCATGTTGCGCATTGCCGGGCGTCCGGTAGACGTGCGCGTCTCGACCTTGCCAACCGGGCATGGCGAACGCGTGGTGATGCGGCTCCTCGATAAACAGGCGGGGCGCTTATCGCTAGATGGCCTCGGCATGCCCGCCAATACCTTGAAGCGGCTCGATAAGCTGATTCAGCAACCGCACGGCATTTTGCTCGTCACAGGACCGACTGGCTCAGGCAAAACCACCACGCTTTATGCCGCACTTTCAAGGCTCGATGCGCACACGCGCAATATGATGACGGTGGAAGATCCAATCGAATACGATCTTGATGGCGTGGGGCAAACGCAGGTCAATCACAAAATCGACATGACGTTTGCACGTGCTTTGCGAGCCATTTTGCGCCAAGACCCGGATGT
>JANXWW010000006.1 GCA_025350945.1 Burkholderiales bacterium | reverse complement strand
GGTTTCGAGCACCAGCATCGCACCCGCAAAAACCGGATTCTGGAGCAGCCTTACCTTCTGGCGTGGCCTTGGATTGGCAGCAACAACTACCGCTGCGGTTTTATTGGCCTTTACTGCTTTTACTTTACGCACCAATCCCGCGGCAGTAAACAACGAACCGATGATGATGGCGGTGCTGGAAGACAAAGGTGAAGCGCGCATGATTGTCGAGCAGCCGAAGTCAGGCTATGTGATGGTGAAAATGGTTAAGCCCTGGGCTACCGCAGAAGACAAAAGCCTGGAGCTGTGGGTGATTCCGAAAGACGGCGCACCACGTTCACTCGGCCTCATCAACGACACCGGCGACACCAGTCTCGCGAAACCGGATATGGATATTCGCCTGACCGACGGCACCGCATTCGCGCTGTCGAAAGAACCCAGAGGCGGCTCACCCACCGGTGCGCCGACTGGCATGGTGTTGTGCAAGGGTGTGATTGCGCGAATGCCGGTGAAAAACGCGAAACCAGCACAGGGACAAATTTAGGTTTTTTATCCGGCAAAACACCAATGCCGGCGCGGCTTATCAGCTAATAATGGCTCAAAACGCTTGCCAATATTAGACTTTTGCAAAATCACCTTGGCTGGTCAAGCGATTCCGGGCTATAGGGTTTGCCCTAGTTGCGCTATAGCCGCAGTCACATTATCTTAGCTAAATCGATGTGTCTTCCTTGGAGGCAATATGGCTGGAAATGTTGGCAATAGCGGAGTTGACAATGCAAACCAGGCCGCAGAAGCAGCCCGTCAGGCCGAAGCCGCACGACAGGCCGCCGAAGCTGCTGCTGCACAGGTCGCTGCCGCCGCAAATGCACAGGCCGCACAGCAAAACCAAGCCATACCACCTGCGCCCGAACAGCAACGGGTGGAATCCACACCCGCCACCGATCAACAAATCACCGCAAAGAAAGATCAACTCGCCGCGCAACAGGCACTGGTAGACAAAGCCAATACGCGCGCCGATGCAACCATTAACCCCAAGCTGAAAGCCCAAGCAGGCGAGCTTGCCAACACCTATGATGCGCGCGAAAAAGCGGCGCTGGCTGCGGATGTTTACCATTACGGCAGCGATGGCACAGCGGCTGCGAAACCTGCACCGGTAGGATGGCTGCGCGGAAGTGAGCATCCGGAACTGCTGTCCAAAGTTGGCCTGACCAATGCTGATCTTGCGCCAAAAGAAAGTGAATTTCGCGCGGAAGTTTATTTTCCCGATCCGCGCATGGGCAACGCGGAAACAAAGCCCGTCATCAGCTACAAGGGCACCACGCCGAGCTCAGCTGAAGATTGGACCAACAATTTCACGCAAGGTACCGGCAACCCGACCGCGTACTATGACCGTGCGATGTCGGTCGCGATGAAAGTTGAAAGCAAAACGGACGGTAATTTTGAAGTCACCGGGCATTCGCTGGGTGGTGGCATGGCGTCTGCTGCGTCGGCCGTCACGGGTGCCAAAACGACAACATTTAACGCCGCCGGTTTACATCCGGACACGGCCAAGACTTATCTCGCACAATTTAATCGCCAGCCAGCGAACACTGACAATAATGTGCGCGCCTATCAAGTTGATGGTGATATTTTGACCAGCGTGCAGGAATCGGCAAAGGATCTCACCCCACAACGCGCCGATCAGGTGGCTGGCATATTGCACAAAGCACTGCCACTGGCCGACAATCCGGTCGCGCGCAAACTGGCCGAAAGTCAAGGTCAACACATTCCTGACTTGAGCGGCCTGATGTCTGCACAAGGCAGCGATTTAATCGGCATGCGCGAGGCCGCTGGTGAACACGTCAAAATGCCGGCCGTTAACGCGGATGGCACGCCGCGTCCTTACATGGATCCAATGGGCGGGCCGAACGGCATCATCGCGCATGCGGATAGTGCTGTGAACGCGCTCGAGCGCCCGATTGAGCAAGGTCGGCAAATTGGCGCGACACCGGGCAATTCAATTGTGGGCGGCAGCAAAATAGTCGGTGACGCCATCACTGGTGTTGGCGATAACGTAGCAGGCACCATTCGCAACGGCGGTACCGCCGTCAACCAGACCCTGGATAGCGCGGGACGCAACGCAAACAATGCGATAACGGGCAGCACGCAAGCCGCAGATCAAGCGATTACAGGCGCAGGCACAGCGGCCAATTCGTCGCTTGACGCCGCCGGGCGCAATGTCAACACCACGCTGGATCAAACCGGCAACAACATCAAAAGCTCGCTCGACAGCCAGGGTGCCGACGTGCGCAAAAACTTGCGCGAATTCGGCGAAAACGGTGGCTGGTTTACTGGAAAATTAATGGACGGTATCGGCGCTGTGGCTGAATTTGGTCATAACGCCACCGGCTATGTGGCCGACAAGACCCTTGATGTGACTGGCGCGGTGGCTGATAAAACGCTGGACGTTATCGGCAATGTTATTCAGGGTGGCAGCAATTTAGTCGGCAACGTCGTGAGCGGCACCGGCAAAATCGCAGGCACTATTGCCGATAAATCACTCGATGTGGTCGGCAATGTGGTTGAAACGGGCACCAACATCACTTCATCCGTTGTCGGCACCACTGCAAACGTGATCGGCAAAGGTACGTCAATCGTCGGCGGTGCAATCGGCAAGCCCATCGCCGACGCTGGTGGAAAAATTGGACAAGTCGCAGGCATTCCTATTGGTATCCTCGCCGCATACAGCGCCTACAAGAGTGATCCGGTGTTGCAACGCGCGGGTGCTAGTGCAGGTGAGATGGTGGCACGTCATGGTGCATATCAGGACAGCCTCAATTTTGTGGTCAAGCAACAAGAAGCAGAATTGCGCAGCGCACTGCGTTAATTACACTGCGCTAACTATTTCGCAAGAGCGCGCGTTTCGCGGCCACGCTCCGCGTGTTCTACAATAACAAAATGAATTTCTGTTTTCGTCGGCCGATCCACGTAGCTTTGATACTGTGCGCAGGTTTCGTTAACGTCGCCGCATGTGGCGACGAGCCTCGCATGAACAATGCCACGTCCGCAACCAAAGCATCCCCCAAATCAGGCAAACCGATGACCCCCATTCGAATCGAAGAACATTTTGATGGCAAAGAGCGCGATCTGGCGGATGCTGCCGCATCGGGCAATCGTGGCGCAATAAAAAGCGCCATCGCTGCCGGTGCCAATCCAAACTTCCGCTCGGCCAAGGGCATGCCGCTGTTGCTGTGGCCGATGCACAAAGAAAATCCGGATGGTTTTGCCGCCTTGCTGGAAGCGGGTGCCAATGCGAACCAGACTGACCATCGCGGGTCACCCGTCGCCACGTTCGCAGCGAAAAATCCTGACATTCGTTATCTGGAAGCCCTGCTGCGCGCGGCTGCCAACCCGAATGCACGCAACACAGATCGCGAGCCGCTCACCTTCGTGGCCGCGATGGAAGGCAATTGGCCGCATGTGCAACTGTTGATTGAGCGCGGTGCGGAAATCGATGCGTTTAACCACGAAAATTTTGGCGACACATTACTCGCCTATTACGCCTACGGCCAATTTGATCGTGCGTTCTGGTTGCTCGAACGCGGTGCCGACCCGACCTTTAAAATCAAG
>JANXWW010000363.1 GCA_025350945.1 Burkholderiales bacterium | reverse complement strand
TCCCTCGCACCCCCGAAAGGGGGTCTCCATCGAAAAGCGGCTCGGGATGACCGAGTATATTTTCAAATACTGCGTCTTCAATTAGACATAAAAAAGCGGCGCGATACAAACTTTGCGCCGCTTTAAAAAGCAATACTAAAGACTACGGTGCCGCTGAAATCACTTCCGGCTCGTTTTCTTTTTTCTTTTCCACCTTCACAAAATCTTCACGCGATACACCAAGATACTTTGCCAGCGGACATGCCACTAGCACGGACGAATAAATACCGAACAAGATGCCAATCGTCAACGCGAGCGCGAAATAAAACAAAGTCGGGCCACCCAGCAGCAGCATCGCAATCACCATCATTTCGGTGGTGGTGTGGGTAATGATGGTGCGCGAAATCGTGCCGGTAATCGCGGCATCAAAAATCTCTTCGGTCGTGGCTTTGCGCATTTTGCGGAAATTTTCGCGCGCTCGGTCAAAGACGACCACCGATTCATTCACCGAATAACCCAAAATCGCGAGCACGGCCGCCAGCACCGGCAAAGAAAATTCCCATTGGAAGGCAGCAAAGAAGCCGAGAATAATCACCACGTCATGCAAGTTCGCAATGATGGTGGCGACCGCAAAGCGCCATTCAAATCGAATCGCCAAATACGCCATGATGCCCAAGCAAACAAACAGCAACGCCAACGCACCATCGGTGGCAAGTTCCTTACCGACAACGCCGCCAACGACCTCGGTACGCGTGAGTTTCACTGAAGCGTCTTGCGTCTTAAGCGCCGCCATGACCGCATCGTTCTGCTTTTGCATGGCTTCGTTTTGCGTCTTGGCTGCACTCGCACTAGCACTAACACCCGCACCCGCACCCGCTTCTGCTTTAGCGGCATCCACTGGCGTGATTGATTTGAGTGGTAGCCGAATCAGCACATCCTGGGCCGAACCAAATTTCAACACTTGAATATCAACAAATCCTGCCTTAACCAGCGCATCACGAATACGATCCGGTTCCGCAGGCTTGTCGTACTTCACTTCCATGACTGCGCCACCGAGGAATTCAATCGATAGATGCAAACCTTTGGTGGCGAGAAAGTACACCGCAAGCAAAAATGTCAGCCCTGAAATAACGTTGAAAATCAGCGCATAGCGCATGAACGGGATTGATTTTCTAAACCGGAAAAATTCCATTATTTATCTCTTATCTCTTCTCTTGCTACTAAATTATTTTCGGATAACGCTGAATACAATCAGGCCTTGGCGGTCTTAACTTCTGTTTTTACATCTCTGGCCCAAGCCACATTGCCGATAGAAAGTTTGCCGGTTTTCTTGCCGCCATAAATTAGATTCACCAATCCGCGCGACACCATCACCGCACTGAAAATAGAGGTAACGATACCAAGGCAGTGCACCACCGCAAATCCGCGTACCGGGCCTGAGCCCCAAATCAGCAGCGCCAAGCCGGCAATCAGGGTGGTGATATTCGAATCGATAATGGTGTCGAGCGCGCGCTCGTAACCGGTTTGGATCGCCATTTGCGGCGACATGCCATTGCGCAGTTCCTCGCGAATCCGCTCGTTAATCAGCACATTGGAATCAATCGCCATACCGAGCGTGAGCGCAATCGCGGCGATACCGGGCAGCGTCATGGTGGCTTGCAGCATGGATAGCAGCGCGACCAGAAACAACAGATTGGCTGCGAGTGAGAGCACCGACACCACACCGAACAGCATGTAATACGCAATCATAAAAACAGTGATCAGCGCGAAACCAAACAATAGAGAATTCTTGCCCTTCTCGATATTTTCTGCGCCGAGGCTGGGGCCAATCGTGCGCTCTTCGATAATTTCCATCGGTGCCGCGAGCGCACCTGCGCGTAGCAGCAGCGCCAGGTTTTTGGCTTCGTTGGTATTTGCCATACCGGTGATTTGGAACTGCGGGCCGAATTCACCTTGAATCGTTGGCCAGGTCAGCACTTCCGGCTTGCCCTTTTCGATCATGATCATGGCCATGTGTTTTTTCAGATTTTCCCGCGTGGTTTGCAGCATGGCGCGACCACCTGCGGAATCAAGGCGGACGTTTACCGTCGGCCCGCCCGTCTGCGAATCAAAACCAGGCTGCGCGTCCGTCACCTTGTCGCCGGTAATCACAACCTGTTTTTTCACCAGCACGACTTCGCCCTTGGAGCTAATCATTTTGTCGAGACCAAAAGGCGGCGGCGTATTGCGGTACTGCTCAAAGCCGGCGATATCGTCATCCACCATGCGCAGCTCAAGCGATGCGGTGCGACCAATCACGTCCTTCGCGCGGGCAGGATCTTGTACACCTGCGAGTTGAATCAGAATTCGGTCATCACCGGAGCGTTGCACAATCGGCTCAGACACACCCAGCTCATTCACGCGCTTGCGCAGTGCCGTCATGTTTTGCTCAATCGCTGATTCGCGTAGCTTGGTAATGGTTTCAGGTTTCATCACCGCCGTTAAAATGGTTTCTTCACCAACCACCGAATCGCGCAATGCGAGCTCAGGCGCCATCGCTTCAATTTCTTTTTTTGCTTTCGCGAATTCTTGCGGCTCTTTGAATTTCACGGTCGTGCTCTCACCCGCGCGAATAATACCGGTGTGATAAATCTTTTTGTCACGCAGCAATGCGCGAATATCACCGGTGTAGCGATCCACTGCTTTATCGGTGGCGGCTTTCATGTCGACTTGCATTAAAAAATGCACACCGCCGCGCAAATCAAGGCCCAAGTACATCGGGTGCGCGCCGATCTTGCCCAGCCATGCAGGCGAATTTGAGACCAGCTGTAGCGCCACCACGAAACCATCACCCAGCTTGGCCTGTAGCGCATCGCGGCCTTTAAGCTGGGTATCGGCATCTTTAAACTTGACGAGCAGCGATTCGCCTTCTACGCCAACCGAATCAGCAGCGAAACCGGCGGTTTTCAGTGTTTCCTGTACTTGGGTTTGCAAGGCCGCATCAGCTTTATTCGCACGCAAACCGGAGACTTGCAGCGCAGGCACTTGGCCGAAAAAATTAGGCAGCGCAAACAGGAAAGCAACAACCAAAGCAATAACGATAACGGCGTATTTCCAGACGGGGTATTTATTCATGACAACCTCAAAACTTTAACGGCGTGTTTAATTAAACGTGATTATTTGGTAACGTCGTTAAACGTGCCTTTGGGCAGCAAAATACTCACTGCACCTTTTTGCATGTGGATGACTTTGCCATCGCCGACTTCCAGCGCAACATAGCCATCGGCAACTTTAACGATTTTGCCAATGATGCCCATGGCAATCACTTCATCGCCTTTTTGCAGGGCTTCGATCATGCTTTTGGTCTCTTTTCCTTTTTTCATCTGTGGACGAATCATCAGAAAATACAGCAATGCGAACATCGCAAGGATGGGCAGCATACCAATCAAGGAGCCTTCCGGGCCGGCGGCGGTAGCAGTTTGGGCAAATGCGGAACTAATCATGAAGCGGTTCTCCGAGTGGCTTGGTAAATGACTGGGTAATCCAGTTTGGTCATGTAACTAGGATGTGATGTGGAGGCGTGGCGATTAAAAACAAGGTTTTTCGTGACCGGTTTTTTGTGACCACAGGTCAATCGACGCGCTAAAAATTCAACTCGAAATTATACCATTTCGCCACCCAAATCCGCCCGATTATTCACCTTCGGCACCCTGCTCGGCCACGCCAGGCACTTCAGCGCTGTTCCGCTCCGCATGAAATTTCGCGGTGAACGCAGCAAAACGCCCGGCTTCGATGGCATCACGCATTTCCTGCATCAAGGCCTGATAGTAATGAAGATTGTGGATGGTATTGAGACGCGCGCCTAAAATCTCCTGCGTGCGCTGAAGGTGATGCAGATACGCCCGCGAGAAATTTCGGCAGGTGTAGCAGCCGCAGGTTGCATCAAGCGAACGTGTATTGTCGCGATGTTTCGCGTTGCGAATTTTAATGTCGCCAAAGCGGGTGAACAGCCAGCCGTTGCGGGCATTTCGGGTCGGCATCACGCAATCAAACATATCGACACCATGACCGACGGCATCGACCAAATCTTCAGGTGTGCCGACACCCATTAAATAGCGTGGCTTCGCAGCCGGTAGTTTCGGCGCAGTATGGGCAAGAATGCGCAGCATGTCCTCTTTAGGCTCGCCCACCGAAAGCCCGCCAATCGCATAGCCGTGAAAGCCGATATCGACCAAGCCCGCCAGCGATTCATCGCGCAGGCTTTCGTGCATACCGCCTTGCACAATGCCGAATAGCGCATTTGTATTTTCCAATCGACTAAATTCGGTTTTGCAACGCTCCGCCCAGCGCAACGACAGGCGCATGGAATCTGCCGCAACTGGAATCGTCGCCGGATAGGCGGTGCATTCATCAAAAATCATTACGATGTCTGAATTCAATATCTTCTGAATACGCATCGATTCTTCAGGCGAGAGAAAACATTTATCGCCATTCACGGGCGATTGAAACGCAACGCCCGCCTCCGAAATTTTGCGCAAGTCGCCCAGGCTCCACACCTGAAATCCACCGGAATCCGTCAGAATGGGTTTATTCCACGCCATAAAGCGATGCAAGCCGCCATGTTTTTCCACCACGTCCAGCCCGGGGCGAAGCCACAGGTGGAAAGTATTTCCCAACACAATTTGCGCGCCTATTTCGTTTAGCTCAAGCGGGCTCATGGCCTTTACCGTGCCATAGGTGCCCACCGGCATAAATACCGGCGTCTCAACGATGCCATGGTTCAATGTCATGCGTCCGCGTCGAGCCTGACCATCCGTTGTCAACAATTGAAACTTCATTTGCAGCTCATTCCAAAACTGAAAGATGGGCGAGCATAATCGTTTGTGAAGCGATTGCCAAACATAAAATCCACTATTGGCATTTGCATGATTTATATAAAACGCTTTCTGCAGC
>JANXWW010000360.1 GCA_025350945.1 Burkholderiales bacterium | reverse complement strand
CCGCGCGCAATCCCGTGCCCGCGAGTGAGGCATCGGTTATGCCCAACATGGTGGACGTATCGATGACGCCCCAGCCGCTGCTGGTGCCGTAGGCGAACCTGGAAACAGAATCGCGACGCAGATAGCGTTTTTCCGAAAACCCCTGCATGATCGCGCCAAAGGTATTGGTTTCGTTTTTCCAGTTCAGGCTGGCATTGAGCTGTGGCGATGTTTTGTCGGGCAAGGTGGCATACACGGCTCCCGCGCTGATTTGCCCGCCAAAGTTGGCTTCCGCATCCAGCGGTTTACGGGTCGTAACATTGATCGTGCCAGCCAAGCCGCCGTCAGCAATATTGGCCTGCGAGGTTTTGTAAACAATCGCCTGATTCAGCACGGATGATGGCATCAAACTCAAGCTGGTACTGCGGCTGCTGGAGCCTTGATCGGCAACATACCAATCGCCGCCGCTCACGGTATGGCCATTGAATAAAATCAAACTCATGTCCGGATTGGTGCCCCGGATTGAGACTTTTTCGGCTTCGTCATAATCGGTACGCACGGCCACACCGACCAGGCGCTGTAGCGAATCTGCCAGATTTTTATCCGGCATTTTACCGACATCCTCCGCCGTAATTACTTCCACGTTGGCGCTTGAATCGCGCTTCACTTCAATTGATTTTTGCAGTGATGCGCGAATGCCGGTGACCGTGATGACATCAATTTTTTCGGTCTTTTTTTCGGCATTCCTGACCGCAGCTTGTTTTGCTTCTTGTTCTTTTTTCTCTTGAGCTTTAGCCGCCTCCGCAATGGCGGTGGCAATGGCCTCAGGCGATTTTTGCGCATTGGAATCGGGTGCGGCGGGCGCATTGGATTGAGCAAGCGCATCAGTTGCCGACATGGATAGGCCAAGCAATGCAAATGATACGGCGACAGCAATAGGGTTTCGGTTAGATAACATTTGTTTTCCCCGGATGTTTGAATTTTTGGAATGTTGATTTAATACCAATTTTTCATTGACACATGCCACTTTGCTACCAATTTAAAACAAACGCAAGCCCCTCCTTGATAACGTGCAGGCGCCTCACCTGTGCGGTTTACACGCTAGCGATGAAAATTGAGTGGGTTAATGGAGGCTAATACTGGCGGGCGTTTTGGAGCATTTATGCTTCAAAAGCCTTGCTGGATGCGGGTTCGCACTTTAAAGCGCTGAGCGCTAAAGCGCTAAAGCTCTACGCTTTCCAATCCGGATGCGAGATGCGCAATTCGCGTTGTTGCTCAATCAGCACTTGATAAAACGACAGCCGTGTGGCGTTTATTTTTCCAGCTTCGGCGGCGGCTAGCACCGCGCATCCCGGCTCGTTGATGTGCCCGCAGTTGCTGAATTTGCAGGTGCCGATATAGGGCCGAAATTCCGGCATGCCGTAGGCGATATCGTCGTCCGATAAATGAAACAATCCGAATGATTGCAGGCCGGGCGAATCAATAATCGCGGTGTCTTTATCGAGGTGATAAAGCCTGGTGTAAGTGGTGGTGTGTTTGCCGGAATCGAGCGCTTCGGATAGCTCGCCTTCTTTGGCGACATCGCGCATGACCAGATTATTGACGGTGCGTGATTTGCCCATGCCGGATTGACCCACCAGCAGCGTGGTCTTGCCGGCAAGGTGAGGGCGTAGCGGCTCGATATCAAACTTCGCCGACATCGGCAAAACCGCGTAACCCACGTCCTGAAAATGTTTCAGGCTCAACAGCGCAGCATCGAACTCTGGTAAATCTTTTTTGTTGAGCATGATGATCGGTGCGATCCCGGCCGAATCGCATGCGATCAAACACAGACTGATAAACATGTCGCTAAAACTGGGCTTGGGGGCGACGATGATCAGCGCCTGATCGATATTCGCAGCCAGTGTTTTTTCGCGCCACGCATCTTTGCGAAACAACACATTGCGGCGCGGTAAAACCGTTTCAATGCGCCCGGTTTTCTCACGTCCATCGGGGTTCGGCGTCACTTCAACATAATCCCCGCAAGTGACATCCTGCTTCTTGCCTTTGCGGCTGCAGGTGAGGGCAACGCGATCCGGCAATTCAACTAAAAAATCACGGCCAAAGTCGCCCGTAACCAAGCCCCTCGTTAGTCCTTTGGTCGTGCTCATTGAGCAAACAACTGATCAAGTTTTGCCGCGCAAATAAAGTCATTCAATGTAATGCCGCCCGCATCGTGCGTGGCGTAATGCACCACGCAACGGTTGTAATGCAGACCAATATCAGGATGATGATCTTCACGGTGCGAAATCCACGCGGATGCATTCACAAACGCCATGGTTTCGTGATAATTTTTGAATGTAAATGTTTTCACGATTTCATTTTTTTCACGTTTCCAGCTAGTGAGCACGGCGAGATGTGACGCAATATCAGCATCATTTAGCGCCTTCGCCTGACCGCCTGCACTGCATTTCATGTCGGAGAGTTTTATCATCAGATCGGCTTTAAAGATTTTTGTAAAGAATTCAAATGCGCAATCCGGATCGCTGCAGGCGGATGCGAATCGTACACCGCAGAATGAATCGGGTCCGGTGTCAAGGTCGATGCATTATCGCGATAAAGTTTGACGAGTGCTGCGACCAAATCATCCGCATTCGTTTGTTCCACCGCATAGGCATCCGCTTCGAATTCATGTTTGCGTGATAGCAAACTGCCCAGCGGTGTGAGCCAAAATGTGAACACGGGCAGCACCATGAAAAATAGCATGAGTGATACGGCAACATGCGGGGCGGCGTTATTTGCAATTGACGCAACAGGAAAGCCGAGCCCCTCGTAGAACCATGGCTTGTCAATCACCCAGCCCATCAACGCGAGAATCACAAAAACCAGAACAAATTGTCCGCCGATCATTTTGTAAATATGTTTGCGTTTGAAGTGACCCAGCTCATGTGCCAGTACGGCTTCGATTTCCGGCGGCGTCAAGCGCTCAATTAATGTGTCGAAAAAAACAATCCGTTTGGTTTTGCCGAAACCGGTGAAATAGGCATTGCCATGGCTGGAACGTTTTGAGCCATCCATCACGAATAATCCTTTTGATGCAAAGCCGCAGCGCACGAGCAGCGTTTCAATTCGTGTGCGCAAACTGTCATTGTCGAGTGGCGTAAATTTATTGAATAGCGGCGCGATAAAATTGGGATACACCGCCATCATCATCACGCTAAATCCCACCCACACCAGCCACAAATAAAGCCACCACATGCTGCCCATTTTCTCCATCAGCCAGAAGGCCACAAGCAATAGCGGAATACCAATTACGGCAGAAAGCAGAATGCCTTTCAGCGCATCGATAACATACAGTTTGAAGGTGATTTTATTGAAGCCGTACTTTGCCTCAATGCCGAACGTGCGATAGAGATCGAAGGGCATCGAGATGATCGATGAAATGGCCATCACGCCGAAAATAAGCAGCAGGCCCCGGCCATAATTAAAACCTGTGACACCGTTTACGCTTGCTGCGATTTGATCGATTAAAAATATCACGCCGCCCATGGTGAAAACAAGCAACAGAGCAGATTCCAGAAGGTTTTCAACGATGCCTAATTTGACTTTCTCTGACGTGTAATCCGCTGCTTTTTGATGTGCCGCGAGCGTAATTACATCCGTGAACTCTGGTGGCACGCTTGCGCGATGTGCGCGCACGTGCGTCAACTGCCGCACGGAAAGCCAAGTCTGAAAGGCGAGCATGATCGCGAAGCAAATAATAAAAATAGTGGTGAAGGTGGCAGCAGTCAAGGGATTCAATCTATTGAGAGGTGGACATAAGAAGTGATATCAAAACAGTAATGCCAAGGCTTCGTGAGACAATTATATTTGTTCAATCATTTTACGTGCCCTCATGACCCAAGACGCGAAACAGAATCAAAATAATCTTATCTGGATCGATATGGAAATGACCGGCTTAGTACCCGATCAAGACCATATTATCGAAGTTGCCCTCGTCGTGACGGACGCGAATTTAAATACAATCGCTGAAGCGCCGGTACTGGTGGTGCATCAGAACAACGGTATTTTAGACGGTATGGATTCATGGAATAAATCCACGCATAAAAAATCGGGCTTGATTGATAAAATTAAAGTTTCAACATTGACCGATAGCGATGTTGAAACGAAAATGATTGAGTTTTTAAAGCTGCATGTACCTGCGAGCACCTCGCCCATGTGCGGCAATTCGATCTGCCAGGATCGTCGCTTTTTGGCGCGCTGGATGCCGAAGCTTGAAGAGTATTTTCACTATCGAAATCTTGACGTTTCAACATTGAAAGAATTGGCCAAACGCTGGAAGCCAGAAATCATGTCCGGCATGAAAAAACACGGAAAACATGAAGCACTTGCCGATATTTACGAAAGCATAGAAGAACTAAAATATTATCGCGAACATTTTTTGAATTGCGCACCGGCGACCTCATAGCTTTGCAGGATAGGTAGCATGTATTTTTTCAATTGTTGACATACTAATTGACCATATTGGTTTACATTCCACCTGCACCATTTTTTGTGCATATCACCTGGAATTAAACTCATAAAAATCGGCTTATTGGCGCATAAAGACGAGAGGCAAATATGACATCGATGACATCGCAACCGCCGATCTTTCAGCTAATATATTTTAGTGAGCGTCCACCCGAATCCACGTTGAGTGTGGTTGAACTCATATGTGAAAACGCATTTGAGCGTAATCGCGCAGAAGACGTCACCGGCTTGCTGGTTTATAACCACACCATGTTTTTGCAATTTATTGAAGGGCCAAAGGACGCGGTTAAAAATTGTTATGCGCGAATCGAACGGGACATTCGCCATAATTCACCCGTGGTGATTTGGGAACATTTCAGTGAAGAGCGAACTTTTCCTGGCGGCGCAGCGATGCGGATTGAGGCGGGAAGCAACGAGCGCTTCGCATCCATGCTGGCATTATCTGATCTCGAATCCAGACGTGACGATGGAATGGAAATGCTACGCCTTGAAGGGCTTAAGCGTTCCGTCTCGTTCAAAAACGTTGCGAACGAACACGCCCAATTAAAATTAAGACTCTAGTGCTGTAACCCGACAGCATAAGGCTGGGTGGGCGTTTCAAAGCATTTATGCCGCAAACAGCGCGCCAGTTGTTGACTTTCAAATTTGCGCCGCTAATCTAGCCAGCCCTTGTATTTAAAATACGCAAACGGCACGATCCTGATA
>JANXWW010000351.1 GCA_025350945.1 Burkholderiales bacterium | reverse complement strand
TGCGCTGGTGCATGAGGGCGACAGCGTGACCATTGATGCGAAGCAGTTGCTGATTCAGTTGAACGTGGATGCGGCGGAGATTGAGATGCGCAGAGCCGCTTGGAAAGCACCTGCACCACGATATACGCGTGGGGTGTTGGGGAAATATTTTAAGTTGGTGGGGACGGCGAGTAAGGGGGCGGTGACGGATTAGCGGTAAATCTGGTTACAATCTACTTCGATTAGCGAAACTGTAGGCAGAAATGAAATTTGACTTGCAAAACTATCCTGCGTATTCGATTCGTGAGGCGGCACTTTTTTTGCGCTTGCCTGACGCGACCGTGCGCGCGTGGGTAGTAGGCCAGCCGAAAAACCGCAAAACAGGGTTCAATGGCTTCGTCCCCGTAATTGCGATTGCAGACAAGAAAGGGAAGCACCTTTCATTCATCAACTTGGTTGAATTGCATGTTCTAAGCGCCATTCGCAACCATCATAAGATTTCTTTGCCTAAAGTGCGATCAGCGCTTCAATATGTTGGCAAGCACTTTAATTGGACGCATCCGCTCGCAGACGAAGATTTTCAGACTGATGGATTGGATTTGTTTACTGAGAAGTTCGACCAACTACTAAACGCGTCCCAGCATGGTCAGGTAGCAATTCGAAGCGTTATGGAAGCACACCTCAAGCGTATTGAAAGGGATGATAAAGGCGTTCCGATCAAGCTGTTTCCATTTACGCGCCGTAGAGACGCGAACGAGCCGAAGTTTGTGGAAATCGATCCGAGGAAGGCTTACGGTAAACCGGTATTGCACGGTACTGGTATTCCAACGTCGATTCTGGCTGAACGATTCCATGCGGGCGACTCAATGAGCATGCTAGCTAGCGACTATGGTAAGCCCATAGAACAGATTGAAGAAGCTATCCGCTACGAACCTAAAGCAGCTTAACGAAACGGTTTTTTCGTTGATCGCTCGCTTGGTAAGAATGTCGTTGCGACCGCTCTCAAGAGCATGGGTGCGAAGATTGAAATTCACGATGACCACTTCGCGCAAGATACTGACGACATAAGATGGCTGACCGAGGTCGGCAAACGTAGCTGGATCGTGCTATCAAAGGACGAACGTATTAGGCATCACCCACTGGAACTCTACGCGCTCAAGACTGCGAAAGTTGGTGCTTTTTTCCTCATGAGCAAAGGTCTCTCGGGAGACGAAATGGCCGCTATCTTTGTTAAGGCAATGCCGAATATTCTCAACGCATGCGGATCGAGTAAGCCCCCGTTTGTATTTCTCGTTTACAGATATGGAAAGATCGCAAAAGTGAAAACACGAGACAAAGGCGGATGGGCATCTTTTTCATTGCAGAAGAAGTAAGCCGATTGCAAACGATCAATCGAATTAAAGGTGCTGCCCATTAGCCGGTGTCAAGTAAGCGAATACGGAACCAATGGAGCCAGCGTCAACTGTTTTTTTGTGCCACCATCAAGATAAATCACGGTGCCCCTTTGATTCAAAAAAAACAGCAGCAACAAGCGAGTTAGCCTTTGAGATCAGCGCTGCTTAAAAAGCAGAACCAAGGGAACAGGTAGCTGGGGACGGACCAAGACTATTTTTACTCATCAGGTAATGGTGGTCAGCCTTGATTGTTAAGAACGTACAATGGGATCACTTCAAATGGAGGAATTCAATGGCTTATGCAGGCATCGGAAGCATTTTTATGGTGTTGTATTTCGCGCTGATCATCGGTCTCACGATCTACTTCTTCGTACTTGCAGCGCATTTTGTCAAGGCGCATCAGCGCTGCGCGGAGGCGCTGGAGTTGATCGCGCAGACATTAAATAGTCAAAAGTAACCAAAAAAAGCACTGAGGAAGGTGCAACTTTCACAACCAAAGGGGGCCAAATTCAATTTTTCTAAAGAACTCATTAATCCACGGGCTTTCTCAGTCTTTTCTGCCTGAAATAGCATGCTACGCCTAGTGTTACGAATATGCATTCACAACATGCTGCCGTGCCCACGCCTTTGCCCGCGGCACTCAATACATCCGCCTCATCGCACAAATCTTATTCCCCGCAGGATCGCGCAAATACGCGAGGTATAGTTTTCCCTTCGGCCCTTCGCGAAAACCTGGTGGCTCTTCGCACGTTGTACCGCCACTGGCGACACCCGCTACATGCCAC
>JANXWW010000326.1 GCA_025350945.1 Burkholderiales bacterium | reverse complement strand
CGTGCGGCACGGCCATACGGGGCATGTTCAGGATTAGCAATGGCAAACTTTTTTAGCCGACCGTCCTGTAGTGCCGCAGCGAGATCCTTCAGATCAACATCCGCTTTTACTGGCGATGATTTGGGCACAAACAAAACAATTCGGCCCAGCGCATACAACACCCCATCATCAACCGTTTTGCCTTCTTTGGCCAACGCGAAAACATAAGCTTCGTCGGCTGATAAAAAAAGCTCAAACGGTGCACCTTCTGCGATCTGACGGCGATAGTTTCCCGATGATCCGAAACTCAGCTTAACCGTCTTGCCTGATTGTTTGGTAAATTCGGTGGCAACTTCCTGTAACGCGAACTGCAGATCTGACGCGGCGGCGATATTGGGTATATCGGCGCTCAATGCCAGCAGCGAATTAAAAAGCGCAAACATCAGTGCAAAAGAAAAAGTGAAACCGCGCAATCGCATAACAACCTCCATGATCGATATATATGCAGGAATATAACGGTGAATTGAATAATAAGCTAGTTACGCAACGACCCAAAATCATGCTGACACCACTTTATACGGCTTGCCATTAAGCGGCTAATCTCGTATTAAATTCGTCAGCTTTTTGACATCAAGCGCACCTGCTTTCAGCGCATCTTTTTCAATCCGCCGATAACATTCAATCACCGTGAGCCCTGTTGCAGTAACACTGGCACCACCGCCATGCTTGCCGCCTGTAGCCGCATCTACCACCGCTAATTTAAACATTTGATTCATCGAATCAATCAACAACCATGCGCGACGATATGACATGCCGAGTGCTTTGGCAGCGGCGGTGATCGAGCCAGCTTCGACTATTGCTTCCAGCAAGGCAACTTTGCCGGGACCGATGGCGATGTTTTTATCTTTGGTGATGCGAAGACGGAATTGGGCAACAGGTTTCAAGGAAATTCAAATCGGAAATAAAAAGGAAGTGTAGTCGATTGTCGATGAAATTTAGCTACTCAAAAATTCCAGAATTCTTGCCGCGCGCTTATCCAGCAAATCTGGCGGGCAAGTGAGGGGCTCGACGGGCGGGAAATCGATCACTGGCAAATCGGCGCGAACGACTGATCCATCGGCGCTGATGAGCGCAGGTTGTTTTAATGCTGATAATTTTGCCGCTACATCATAGCGAAACGCAGCGCGAATGAGCGGACGAAATCCTGCGCCTGATTTCAGCGATTCCATCGTTTTCGTATGCAACGCTGCGACCGTCGGCAAACCTGTGGGACGCCGATGTTCTGCGTCGCGTGCATACCAAGGGTAGAACAAATATTGATCGCGACAGAGCAGAAAGGTCGCCTGCAAATGCGTGCCGTTGATGTCTGGCGTGAATGTGGGTGCGTAATCTTCCAGCAATTCCGGTAGTTGCTCAGGCTTCGGAATACCGATGCCGTCCAGCACCAGCTTGCGCACCTTCACTTTCGCGCGCATGGCAAGTTCAAGCGCCACGCGCACACCGGAGAGTGTCCCGTAAATATCCACCTGCGCAAGTTTGAGTGGCTCCAATGCTTCTTCGATAGCATTTGCATAATCGGCAATTTCAGGCTCTGATGTCGTTACATTCGGCAACGGATCAGAGTCACCCATGCCGCATAAATCGATGGCGATGCTGTGTTGCGGAAAGCGCATTTGCAGCGGCCCCAACATCAATGCACTGCCAGGCGCCGCATGCAGCATGATGAGCGGAACGCCATCTTCGCCGTGCTCGCGGGCGTGAAGTTGGCCATATGAAAATTTCAAAAATATGCGGCGCATACTGTGACCTTTCAGATAAAAAATAATGGAATAACACTTCTGTTTTGCTTTGCTTTTCAACTGATTTCTGTCACTATAATTTGTCCGGACAACTTTGTCTATTTCAGTTAAAATTAATTACTAGCCATAATCATTTTTAAACTGAAAATTTGCATTCAACCAATGTTTTTCATAGCGCAGGCATGAATAGCCCAGCCAATCTGCTGCCAATGATGTTTTTTAAAACTCCAATATTTGCGGGCATTTCGAGCCATTTTTGCTCCAATCAGCGCGCCAGTTGTGGGGTTTGTATTGCCATTTCATCACTGCAGCGATGGGAGAATTGTGCATGAGTGACGCGCCGATTACGCTTGAGATTTCGCATCAAGTTGCAAAAATCACCATCAATCGATCTTCTCATCGCAACGCGCTTGATGATCGTAGCTGGGAATTATTTGCTGAAATATGTGATGCAATTTCGCGGCGCGATGATGTTCGCATTGTCACCCTGTCAGGCGCTGGCGAGCACTTCTGTGCGGGCGCTGACATTTATGAGTTGCGCGAAAATATTCTGGATAAAACATGGATGTTGCGCAATCAATCACATGTTGCCGCAGCCCTTGATCGCTATGCCAATTTAGCGCAAATCACGATCTCCATAGTTCGCGGCTGCTGCTATGGCGGCGGTGCGGCGCTGGCAGTGTCATCTGATTTTCGAGTTGCGTCTAATGAAGCGCGCTTTGCGATCACACCTGCGAAACTTGGCCTGACCTATCGCCTAGTGGACTGTTTGCGTTTGCATCAGCTAATCGGTCCGGCGCGTGCACGCGACATGTTGTTGATGGCTGCGGAAATTGATGGCACCACTGCGCTGTCATCAGGATTGGTGAACGAATGTGTGGCTTCAACAATACTTGAGGCTAAAGTGAACTCACGTATTGAAAAACTTCTTGCACTCTCGGCTTACAGTCAGCGCGGTATTAAAGCCACGTTGTTAAAAATTCGCGACGGCGCGCTTGATGATGACGATGAATCCAGGCGAGTTTTCACGGCGGCATTTTCAGAAAAAGATTTCACTGTCGCCGCCGAATCATTTGTCAAAAAATCAACGAGGCTGACTTGATATGAGCTCTCCTGCTTCTCCCTTTCCTGTTTACATGATCGTCAACGCCAACATCTTTGACCGCGAACGTTTCGGAGAATATGGGCGCGCCAATGCTGCGCTGGTAAAGCAATTCGGCGGAAAGTATTTGGTGCTCGGCGGCGCACGCGAAACTCTGGAGGGCGAATGGCCGGAAGGACAATCGGTCATTTCCGAATGGCCGTCGCGAGAGGCAGCGCTGGTTTACTGGCATTCGCCCGAATATGCGCAAATTCGCAAGCTGCGTGAAGGTATTTGCGATGCACGCGTGGTGCTGGTGGATGGCATTGCGCCGCAGACCGTTAACGAAAATTAGCAGGCAAACTCATGGTAAATTTATTTGACCCCTATCGTGCATTGGCACTGCAAACGCGCTGTGATGCTATTAACAGCATCGCAGATCCAGTTTTGTGTCGCGCGCAAATGATGGCCACCATTGCGCGTATTCATCGCCAGATCGCTGCGAGCAAGGCATTCGTTGGCGATGATTTAAAACTCGTCGTGTTGCCCGAATATTTTTTGACAAGCTTTCCGATTGGGCCTGATTTACCGACGTGGGCTGCGCGCGCGTGTCTGCATGCAAATGGCCCGGAATATGTCGCGCTCGGCGAAGTGGCTAAACAGAATGGCGTGTATTTATCCGGTAATGCCTATGAGATCGATCCAGAATTTCCGGATCTCTCGTTCCAAATCAGTTTCATTATCAACGATTCGGGTGAACGCATTCTCGCCTATCGCCGATTGATTTCGATGTATACGGCGACGCCGCATGATGTGTGGGATCGGTTTGTAGAAACGTATGGCGTAGAAGCTGCGTTCCCGGTGGCCGATACACCGTTAGGCAAATTGGCCTGCATTGCATCGGAAGAAATTTTATTCCCTGAAGTCGCGCGTGCATTGGCGCTGCGCGGTGCGGAAATATTTCTACATTCCAGTAGTGAGACCGGCAGCCCGATGGCGACCAAAAAAGGCATTGCCAAGCGCGCTCGCGCGATTGAGAATTTGGCGTATGTTGTATCAGCCAACAGCGCAGGCATTTTCGGTGCGGATATTCCCTCGGCCTCCACCGATGGCGGCTCGCAAATTATTGACACCGAAGGCCGTGTTCTGGCGGAGGCCAGCACGGGTGAATCCATGGTGGCATGCGCCGAAATTGATCCCGTCAAAGTTCGCCGTCTGCGCAGCCGCATTGGTATGGATAATTATTTGGCGCGACTTCGCACAGAGCCATTCGCGAGCACCTATCAGTCGAGCGTGTATCCGCCGAATGTTTTACACGCAGCAAAACCGTCGCGCGAAGGATTTAAAGCGGCCATCATGCAAGGCATCGCCAACCTAAAAAAACGGACTGGCGTGTGAACCAACACATGACCCATATATTGAAGATTCGTAATCCGCGCACTGGTGCTTACGACTATGAGCTTGCGATTACGGCGCCTGAAGAATTAAGCGGTGTTGCAACACGCCTGCGCGGCCATGCGCTTGAGTGGGAAGCAGCAGGTGCCGACGCGCGCGCGACGGTACTGGCAAGATGGAAAGACGCGCTGTTGGCAGAACGGACAAATTTGATTGATGCGCTCATTGTTGACACCGGCCGCAAGCGTGAATCAATTATGGAATTTGATTCGGCCATCGGCAATATTGCGCGTTGGGCGGAGCGTGCGCCCATGTTACTCACCGAAGCACCAAGCCGCGACAGTATTGTAAGGCCGATGAAACTGACGGCAGCCAGCACACCACTGGGCTTGATCGCAGTGATCAGCCCGTGGAATTTTCCGATGTTGTTGGCGTTAATTGACGCGGTGCCTGCACTGGCGGCGGGCTGCACCGTGATTGTCAAACCAAGTGAAGTAACGCCGCGATTTATTGAGCCCCTGCGGCGCACGATTGCCTGCGTACCAGAGCTTGCCAATGTGTTGCACATCGTCGCCGGTGGTGCCGCTACGGGTGCGGCGATGATTGATGTGGCGGATGCAGTCTGTTTTACCGGCAGTGTCGCCACGGGCCGCGTGATTGCGCGGCATTGTGCAGAGCGCTTGATCCCTGCGTTTCTAGAGCTCGGCGGCAAGGACGCCGCAATTGTTTTGGATGGCGTTGATATTGCACGTACTGCGCGCGCCATTGCCTGGGGTGGGCTCGCTAATGCGGGGCAATCGTGTTTGTCGATTGAGCGCGTGCTGGTTGAAGCGCCAATTTTTAAATCGTTTTCAGAGGCGCTTGCAGCAGAGGCCAATGCGCTGGAACTCGCCTATCCGTCGCTCGACGATGGCGTGATTGGCCCAATGATTGCCGAACGCCAGGCGGAAACAATTTCCAAACAATTAGACGATGCTTTTACCAAAGGTGCCACTGCACTTTCTGGCGGAAAAATTGAGAATTTCGGTGGCGGGCTGTGGTGCAAACCAACCGTGCTCACCAATGTTACCGCCGACATGAAAATTATGACTGACGAAACTTTCGGGCCGGTGTTGCCTGTTATGGCATGTCGTGGTCAGGAACATGCATTGCAGATTGCCAACAGCACAGAATTTGGTTTATCCGGCGCGGTGTTTGGCCCCCGCGAAACGGCGGATGCAGTGGCCCGGCTTATGGACTGTGGCGCGATCAGCATCAACGATGCTGCGCTCACCGCAATCGTTCACGATGGCGAAAAACAGGCCTTCAAACATTCAGGCCTGGGCGCATCGCGCATGGGTGATTCGTCGATTGCACGATTTCGGCGGCGACGGATTTTGATTGAGAACCCGTCACTTTCAAATGATCCCTGGTGGTTTCAAGCGCGGCCCTGATCCAGCACTAAATTTTCGCTGTAAAAATTTGAAAGAAAATTCTCACATGGTTCAATCTCAAAAACCTCGCTACGATCTGATTATTAAAAACGCCAAACTGGTTGACGCAGAATCAGATACGCAACCATCACGCGATATCGCGATTCGCGATGGAAAAATTGCCGTAATTGCAGCAACTATTGATGCCGGCGAGGCAAAAGAAATTCTCGACGCGCGCGGCCAGCTTGCGTTCCCCGGCGTGGTGGATGCGCATATGCACACCGGCATTTATTCCGCACTGGAAGACGATGCCGTGAGTGAAAGCCAAGCGGCGGCGATGGGCGGTGTTACCGCCAGCCTTAACTACATGCGCACCGGGCAGTACTATTTGAATAAATCGGGACCGTATTCGGAATTTTTTCCAGAAGTATTGGAAAAATCGGCGGGGCGCTTTCATGTGGATTACGCCTATCACCTGGCACCAATCATGTCATCGCATATTGATGAAATTGACGAATGCATCGAGAAGTTCGGTGTGACCAGTTTTAAGATTTTCATGTTCTATGGCGGTCATGGTTTGCATGGCGCGTCCAATGATCAAAGCAAATTTTTGATGACTGGCCCTGATGATCGCTACGACTTTGCGCATTTTGAATTCATCATGCGCGCTGTGCAACGCGCGCGCGAACGCTTTCCGCATTTGGCCGATTCTATTTCGCTGGGATTGCATTGCGAAACGGCCGAGATCATGCGCGCTTACACCAACATCGTTGAGCGCGAAGGCAAGCTGGAAGGCCTAAAAGCTTACAGCGCCGCACGCCCTCCTCACTCCGAAGGTTTGGCGATTTTCATTGCATCGTATCTGGCAAATGAAACCGCATTACCCAACATCAATCTGCTGCACTTAACATCGCGCAAAGCAGTCGAAGCGGCGATGCAAATGCAGCACGTTTTCCCGCACATCAATTTTGGTCGCGAAGTCACGATCGGTCATTTGGTGCTGGATGTTGACAGCAAAGCAGCCGCGTTTGCGAAAGTGAATCCACCAATTCGGCCCAGAGAAGATGTGGAATATTTGTGGGAACGCGTGCTGGATGGCTCTATTGATTGGATTGTTTCGGATCATGCCTGCTGCCGCACCGAGTACAAGCTGCATTGCGGGCAACACGGCCACAGTATTTTCCTGGCGAAATCGGGCTTCGGCGGCACAGAATATTTACTGCCCGCGTTAATCACCGAAGGCAAAAAGCGTGGCCTATCGATGAGCCGCATCGCCGCTCTTACCAGTACCAATCCCGCGCGCCGCTACGGCCTGCCTGGCAAAGGCCGTATCGCAGTAGGGCGTGATGCCGACATCGCCTTGGTCGACCCCGATAGAAGCTGGACGATCCACGCCAAGGACTCACCCTCCCAACAAGGCTATACGCCGTTCGAAGGGTTGGAAATGAGCGCCAAAGTGACGCGCACCATCTTGCGCGGACATACCGTATTTGCCGATGGGAAAATTGTTGGGTCAGCGATAGGGCAATATTTGAAACGGCCTTGCTGACAGCGACGAGCGCCACAAAAACAAAAAGCACCCAATTGGGTGCTTTTTAACATTTTGGTAGGCACGATTGGACTCGAACCAACGACCCCCACCATGTCAAGGTGGTGCTCTAACCAGCTGAGCTACGTGCCTGCAAAACATAGTTTAACGTATCCGGTGCCCGTCTCGCAAATTGGATTGCGGATTGGCGACAAACTCAAACTCGCCACTGGTTACTGGCCGTTACAAATCAGAAGCAGCTTTGTGAATTTTTGCAAAATCTCCACCTCATACTTAAGACGATTGCAATGGGAGTCTTTGATTATGTATAGGCGGAACAAATGCGAAAAATAGCGGGATTGGCAATGGTACGAAACGAGGCCGATATCATCGAATCGTTTGTGCGCTATAACCTTAAATTTTTGGACGAGATAATTATCGTGTTGCATTCCCCGCTCGACGACACGCCACGGATTGTTGCGCAGCTAAAAGCGGAGGGGTTGCCGCTGGTGATTGAGCACAACAATGAACTTGGCTTTAATAAATCTGACTGGATGAATAAAGTTGCGCGTGATGTGCTATCGGCCAGGCAAGCGGATTTTTTGTTTTTGCTCGATGCGGATGAATTTATCAAATCCCCCTCACGGGCTTATCTGGACGAGGCAATCAGCGCCATTCCGGTTGGCGCTACGGCTGCGCTGAAGTGGGAATCTTATGTTCCCACACCCAATGACATCAGCACCGAACGTAATGTGATCAAGCGTATTCAGCATCGCTCTGCAAAAGAAGGAAGCGCTGTTTGCAAAGTAACACTTTGTAAGCGTTTTGCTGACGACATCAGTCTGACTATCGCCGATGGTAACCACGCCGTACTGCGCGGGCAAGGCGCAGTTCAGCGTCCTGTCTCGCATGTCGCGTTTCGTGGTATTTCTTTGGCGCATTTTCCGGTTCGCTCAGAATCACAAATGGTGAGCAAAGCGCTGATCGGCGTATGGTCACGCTGGCTCGAAAATGGCAGCGTGGATAAATCAATGAAGATCAGCAATCATTGGCTGCACTTTTATCAGGAGCTGATGAATGGTGGCCAACTCTCAAGCGAGCGTCTCCACGATATATCGCTGGATTACCAATGCAGGCAGCAAATAAACGGAATAGCCCCTGACCTTACGCTAATTCACGACCCTGTAAGCGCAGATTTTGACCTGAAATACACGTCCACCAAAGATTCTTCGTCAATTGCCACTATCTCGCGGTGGGTGGAAATGCTCATTGACCAACGCTCGCCAAGGCATGGCGCGATGGTGTCGCCTCCAAAGGCAAGGCGCGCTGCTGGTTAATTCCCCAAGTGGCAATAACGACTCCGTGACGGCCAGTATGAAATTCCAAGTGGTATCTAGACACTGCCTGTAACGCATTGCTCCGTGACCAGTTTGACGGCGTCGGTGCGGTATTTATACGTGAATTGACGTTTCAGGGTTCCAGGCATTTCGATCTCCATGTTTCTGTGAAAATACCAGATTCATAGTGCCTGTTTTAAAGAGCCCCCTTCCACTCGCAGTTGAGTTAAAGTCGCGACTTCATTTATTTATTCCAGTATTAACTCCCACCTCTTGTCTGCGTCCAAATTTTGTCCGACTTAAATACCCACGAACCCAACACCTCCTTCGCCGATTCACGCCGCTTGACTGGCCCTAATCGCTATTTCGCTCGCACTGGCGCGGTGCTGGCGCTTGAAACCACAGCATTGGGCTTTACTGCGTGCGATGCAGCCGCACATGAACGCTGGCGCGCGGAGGTGATTTCAGTTTGCTCAGCACTTGGTTGGGATACGCCTCAACCCGTCGTGCAGCGCCACGCCAGCGGCACCCTGCTCGCCTTCGCGGCACCGCCCGATCAGCTCTTTACCGCCACGGAAATTAACGAGTGGGCATGGGAAGAGGCGAGTGGAATTTTTTCATCTGTTGCAGCTGCAAATCGCGTTGATGCGAACGGAGTGCCGTTTGATCAAGTGCATAAATTTGGGGCCGATTTTGCGAACGTCGTCGCTGTGTTCAAAGCGCGCGCGGCAGCAGAAAATAATCCTGCTCTTGCGTCTTTGCGCGCGTCGGCACATGCGCATGAATTGCCGATTATGGTTGACGATGATTATGTCTCCATCGGCGCGGGCATTGGCTCGCAGACTTGGCCGTTGGCTGAATTACCCGCAATAGAAAACGTATCATGGCCAGCGCTGCACAACATTCCCACAGCACTTGTCACGGGCTCAAACGGCAAGACGACGGTAGTGCGATTACTCGCGGCGATTTTGAAAACGAGCGGTAAACGCACAGGCTATTCATCCACCGAAGGCGTGATGATTGATGGCCGCGAAATGGATGGCGGTGATTTTTCGGGCCCGGCGGGTGCGCGATTGGTGCTGCGCGATTCCTCCGTAGAAGCCGCCGTGCTGGAGACGGCGCGCGGTGGGATTTTGCGACGGGGCTTAGCGACCGAATACGCGGATGTGGCCGTGATCACCAATATCAGCGCGGATCATTTCGGCGAATATGGGATTGATAATCTGGATGATTTGGCGGATGTAAAATTAACCGTGGCGCGAACGCTTGGTGAAGCGGGCACGCTGGTGCTGAATGCGGACGATCCGGTTTTGTTGGCGCGCGC
>JANXWW010000246.1 GCA_025350945.1 Burkholderiales bacterium | reverse complement strand
CTGCCTTCACTGACAATATCAACTGGTGCAACGCGTTTGATCGTGAACGATTCGGTGAGCACAAATGACACGCGATTCGCCCAGGTGAGTGCGAGGCGCGTGCATTGTTTGCCGCCGGTAATGTGGCGCTGCACATCGGCGGGCTCAAGCGAATGGCGAACAAATCTGACGGTCGCTTTTTCATCGAGAGGAGATTGCAATTCCGTTTCTTGATCGATGGTGAAACCATGCGGGACGCCATTCTTTGCATCCGTGGCACCCAGCCACGCGGTCATCGCGATGGTGGGTGAGATCGCCGTGTCGATTCGCTCCAGTGAAAGATCGTTCAGCGATTTATTCAGCATGCCAATCACTTCATCGGCTTTTGAGGGCGAACCTGCATCAACAGTCAGGCGAGAATTTTTTACATCAATCCACGCCCAAGTATTGCGTCGCACATTAAATGCACGCGGCAATAATTCATCGGTGATCTGATTTTTCAGATCGCGCATTTGTTTGCGACCGAGCTTGAAGCCTTGCGCGCTTTCAATCTCTACCGATTTGGTGCGAACCGATTCTTTAATCACTGAGGAAGGCAGCAATTTTTTCTCGGCACCAAGCTTGATCAGTAGCTGGCCGTTGAGCGCACAGACTAGCGCCCCATCATCGCGCGGCGACACCCAGCCCTGCGTTTGCAGCTCATATGCGCCGCACGCACGCAGCGGGTGATGTGAGAGTTGTGCTTCCAGCGCTTGTGCGCTTAAGTTCCATGGCTGAGTGAGCCGATAAATCTGCAAATTCTTAAACCACATAGCATCCCAAAAAGTCTTGGATTGTATATGAGCCATGGCGGGAGAAAGCTAAACAGGCATGGTTTTTTACGACGACAAAGGTAAATAACACCCGTCGCCAGCAACCAATCTGTCGCCAAATGGCGTCATATTCAGTTCAACCAAGTTCCGGGGTACTATTTGCGCTGCAACCAAATGTAACAATTTTTAATACTGGCATCGACCATTCCGGAATAACAGAGTGGACGGTTCTGTTTCTTATCCCTTCAAGAAAGTGAGTAAGCAATGGATGGTTTAAATCGAAAACGAGTCGTTACAAAAAGATGCCTGGCCATCGCCACCGCCATATTTGCGGCGGGTGCCATGACTACCGCAAACGCGCAGGCGGGCAAAGCCGAGCAGGCAGCAGAAAAATCCGCCCTGGAACAATATCGCGAAATGTCCGACAACGAGCGTGCGGCACTTATCAATGAAGCCACCGCCCAGTCTGCTGCGCCCACCCGCGCAGCCACCGCTACCGAACGCGCCATGCTGTCGGAATCGCCTGCCAGTGCGCGTGCGCGCATGTATGTAAAGCCGGAAAGCCTCGCGAAAAGCGGCGGCAATGGCGTTGGCCGCGAAATGCGGGCAGGCAATAGTGTTGGCAAAGTGCTCGGTACCGCATTTTTCAACAGCCGCACGATGACGCTCACCGCCGATGGAAAACATTTTGAGGCTTGCGAAACAGGCGCACATGCACACGACGCCACCACCAAAAAATTGTTGGGCGAAGCATCAAAAATCGCCGCGACCAAAGGAGCAACACGTGAATAAACTTCTTTCTCATTTCACCAAAGCCAGCGCTGCGATTGCACTTGCAGGCTCACTTGCGTTTACGTTGCAGGCAAATGCCGCAACGTTCAAAGTCATCAACACAGACGATCCCGGCGTGGGCTTTAACGATAAAACACCTGCCGCACCGGTTGGGTTAAATCCAGGCAAAACCGTTGGTGAGCAACGTCTTATCGCGCTCAATTTTCTAGGCGGCATTTGGGCAAAAGCGCTCGGCGGAAATGACGTGATTGAAGTTGCTGCCAGCTTCGCGCCGCAAGAATGCAGCGCCACCAACGGCGTGTTGGCATCAGCAGGACCGTTCTCTGCGTTTCGCGATTTTGACAATGCCCGTTTTGCAAAAACATGGTACGCCGGCGCGTTGGCAAATCGTCTGGCGAAAACAGATCTTGACGCAGCCAGTGGCCAACCGCTGCCCGAAATCGGTGTAACCAGCAATGGTAATTTGGGTAAACCGGGTTGCCTGGAAGGGCTCAGCTGGTACTATGGTCTTGACGACAAAGTGCCGAATGAAAACAGCATTGATTATGTGAAAACCATCCTGCACGAATACGGTCACGGTCTGGGATTTTTGAGCTTCGCGGATGACGCAACCGGTGAGCAATTTGATGGTTTGCCCGACATCTGGCAGCATTACATGGTCGATGGAAAATCCGGCAAGCTGTGGGTAAACATGAACAATGCTGAACGCAAGGCTTCGGCGGTGAACAATCAATTCCTAGCGTGGACTGGCTTCCAAAGTTTTATTGGCGCACAACAAACGCTCACCAATGTCGATACACTTGACGTATTCTTTTTCGACAAATCTGGCATCGCTTTGTTGCCCGGTGGTACTGCCAATTTTGGCGCGAAAGAAGGACGACGCGGCGTTACAGATTCCCTTGGATTTCTGGAAGATGCCAGAGCGCCCGGAGCGGCCTGCGCAGCATTGACTTCCACACAGGCAGCCAGTGTTCGCGGCCGCATTGCGGTGATTAATCGTGGCGGATGCGCGTTCACCGACAAAGCCAAAAATGCACAGGCAGCAGGTGCATCGGCGATCATCTTTATTAACAACACGCCATTGTTTGCAGGCCGCCCCGCGTTCGGGGTTGATGATCCGGCAGCAGGTATCACCATTGTCTCAACGCTCATCAGCCAGCAGGATGGCGCACGTTTGCGTGAAGGCACTCGTTTTGCATCCATCTTTGAAACCAAGCGTCCTGGCGGCATGGATCTGTTCCGTCGTCCGTTGCTGTATGCACCAACTGCCGTTCAACCTGGTTCCAGCGTTTCACATTGGGACATTACCGCGACACCAAACCTGTTGATGGAGCCGAACGCAAATGGTGACGAAAGCACGGCATTAAGAGCACCGAAAGACCTGACCCTGCCGTTGTTGAAAGATATTGGCTGGTAAGATCGTTGCAGAAAACAAAAAACGCGCCCTGGCAACTCGGCGCGTTTTTTAATGCCTGTAATGCAGCATCACAAACAAGAGGGCAGAAATCTTGCGGCACATATACACAAATGTTAAAACTCTAATCTCCACGGCACTTTCAAGGCATTTTTGTTCCAAAACATCCGCCAATATTAGACTTTGATTTTGCAGACTTGCGCAATTCACCACTCACGATGAGGCATGATCATATTGCGGCGCTGCAATCATGGCTGCATTTGGTTTATGCTTGCGCCCTGCTTTAAACATCTTCCCCCTGCTTTGAACGTCTTTCAGCAGGCGGTCTGAAGATTTTTCTCTCACCCAGCACTCACAATCAACTGACAATATATGCCGCAATTTCACCATTTCAAAAACGCAGATGCGCTCAATCAGCAACTCGCCGCCGATACCGCAGCACGGCTGAACGCTTGCATCGACGATCAAGGCCGGGCAACGCTGGTGGTATCCGGTGGCCGTTATCCGATTCGCTTTTTTGAAACACTGGCAAAAATCAGGCTCGACTGGTCGAAGGTATTCATCACGCTCGCCGACGAGCGCTGGGTCGCGCCGGATTCAATGGACAGCAACGAAAATCTGGTGCGCACGCATTTGCTGGTGGATCACGCTTCTGAAGCCACTTTTGTTCCCATGTGGACCAATGATGCATCGCACATCGCCGCTGCACCGTCGCGCACCGCCGCAATTGCAGCGCTGCCATCGCCTTTTGCCGAAGTCGTGCTTGGCATGGGCGAAGATGGACATACCGCATCCTTATTTCCTTATGCCGCAACCCTCGCCACGTCACTGGACACCCGCGCCGCACCCGCCGTGCTCGCCATCAATCAACCTGCACCGCCCAACGCGCCCTATGCTCGCCTCACGCTCAATCTCGCCGCGATTTTATCCACGCGACACATCACGTTGCTGATTCAGGGCGAGAAAAAGCGCGCAGTGTATGAGGCCGTCATGTACAGCAAGAACAGCGCGCAATATCCGATTGCCAGCGTGCTCACGCAGACGAATGTGCCAGTGGATGTCTTTTATACGCCATAAGCATCTGCAACGTTGCGACCAGCCTCACCGCTTGATTAACGG
>JANXWW010000184.1 GCA_025350945.1 Burkholderiales bacterium | reverse complement strand
CCGCCGCCACCTTCGGGCACCACCCACACAATATTCTGCGTCGGGTCTTTGATGTCGCAGGTTTTGCAATGCACACAATTTTGCGCGTTAATCTGCAGGCGTTTTTTACCTTGGGGGTTGCCAACCTCGGCTTCAACGTATTCATAAACTCCCGCCGGGCAATAGCGCGATTCAGGGCCGTCGTAGAGCGCCAGATTCACTTGCACCGGCACGCTCGCGTTCTTCAAGGTCAAATGCGCGGGTTGATCTTCTTCGTGATTCGTGTTCGAAATAAACACCGATGACAAACGATCAAAGGTCAGCACGCCATCGGGCTTGGGATACGAAATCGGTTTTGATTCGGACGCTTTTTTAAGCATCTCGTGATCGGCATGTTGATGATGCATCGTCCACGGGGCTTTGCCACCGAGAATAGTTTGATCAATGAAAACTAAAGGCGAGCCAATAAAAATATTTTTGCTCATCAGTGGTTTGAAATTACGCGCCTTGTGCAGCTCTTCATGCAGCCAGCTGGTCTTGAATGCCTCCGGATAGGCGCTCAATTCATCTGAGGTCCGCGTCGCTTTCAAGGCTTCATACGCCGCATCAGCAGCCAGCATGCCGCTCTTGATGGCGGCATGGCTGCCTTTGATGCGCGGCACGTTCAAAAAGCCTGCATCGTCACCAATCAACGCGCCGCCAGGGAAGGTGAGTTTCGGCAGCGACTGTAGGCCGCCTGCGGTAATCGCACGCGCGCCATAGGCAAGGCGTTTGCCGCCGTCGAAAAAACCGCGAATCGCTGAGTGAGTTTTATAGCGCTGAAATTCTTCGAATGGCGAGAGAAATGGATTCGTGTAAGCCAAACCCACCACGAAGCCAACCGCGACCAGATTATTTTCCAGATGATACAAATACGATCCACCATACGTTGCCGAATCGAGCGGCCAGCCTGCGGTGTGCACCACCAATCCGGGCACGTGCTTGTCCGGCTTTACTTCCCACAATTCTTTTAAACCGATGCCATAAACTTGCGGGTCGCGGCCTTCGTTTAAGTTGAATTTTTGCTGCAATAGCTTGCCCAGATTGCCGCGACAGCCTTCGGCAAAAAAAGTGTATTTGGCATGCAGCTCCATCCCGCGCGCATAGCGAATAGTGTGCTCGCCGTTTTTGCCAATGCCCATATCGCCGGTCGCAATACCTTTGACGGAGCCGTTGTCGTTGAACAACACTTCGGAAGCCGCAAATCCGGGATAAATTTCAACGCCTAATTCTTCCGCCTTGGTGCCCAGCCAACGGCACACATTGGCCAGGCTAATGACGTAATTGCCGTGATTCTGGAAACATTTGGGCAGCAGCCAGTTCGGCGTTTGCGTGCTACCGCCTTCAGTGAGAAACAGAAACCGATCTTCAGTTACCGGTTGATTGAGCGGCGCGCCCAATTCTTTCCAGGCCGGAAAAAGTTCATTCATCGCGCGCGGATCCATCACCGCGCCCGAGAGAATATGCGCGCCGACTTCCGAGCCCTTTTCGACAATGCAGACCGAGATGTCGCCACCGTCTTTTGCTGCCTGTTGTTTGAGCCGGATCGCCGCACCCAGGCCCGCAGGCCCGGCACCGACGATCACAACGTCGTAGTCCATTGATTCGCGTTCGGGTAATGCTTGATTTTCAGACATGATTTTTTTGGGTGTTTAGGCGTTATAGATTTGCCAGTATTATAAGCGCTCACATTGAACACATCTTGACGTGCGTATTCCACAATCGTTATCAAAATAAATGCAAAACAATAAATTCGCTGAAGAGCATCGCCCGCTTCACAGCATGACTTTTCCGATCCGCTGGGGCGAACTCGATGTGCTCGGTCACGTGAACAATGCGCAATATTTACGCTATTTCGAAGAGAGCCGCACCGCGTGGTGCGAGGCAATTGGCAGACCATTGCGTAACACGGGCGAAGGCATGATTTTATTGAAGGCCAGCGTGACGTATAAAAAGCCGGTCGGCTATCCGGCGAATGTTGTCGTCGAATTGAAAGCAGGGCGCATCGGCAATACCAGTTTCGATCTCGTCAACACACTCACGATTGAAGGTGAAACCGAGGCGGCAGCACTTGGGGAATTTGTGATCGTATGGTTTGATTACCTTAACAACAAATCCAAACCGATACCGCCTGAAATCCGCGCCCGGCTTGGTGAATTGATCGAATGAATATCGCTATCAATGGTTTTCTTGTCGTCGGCGCGGGTGCCGCCATCGGTGCATGGCTACGCTGGGGGCTGTCGCTTTGGTTGAATTCACAGATTCAAAAATTTCCGTTGGGCACGCTTACGGCAAATTTGATCGGTGGATTTTTGGTCGGATTGGCGGTCGCTTATTTTGCGGAGAATGCGCAGCTTTCCCCGGCGTGGCGCTTGTTTGTGATTACCGGTTTTCTCGGCGGATTGACGACGTTTTCAACCTACTCAGCCGAGGTAATTGGCTTACTGGAACGTGGCGAAATTTTGTCCGCGCTTGCTGTTGCATTTGCCCACTTGGCAGGTTCATTTGCGCTCACCGCATTGGGGCTGTGGACGTATCGTGCGATCACGAATTAAAATCAAAACCCCAGTATTGACGGGTGATTCCAGCAATAAATGACTCAAAAAGCCCGCCAGTGCTGGTGTTTTTATTTTGCTACCCAATTTCCGCTGGCTTATTTCATTTTTAAAGCATATTGCGACGCGAACCCGCGTTTCGGCAGAATGTGCCAAAAATCATACGTTCCCGACATGGCCTCTTTTGGTGCCTAGTGGTGCCTCATAGCGCCTCGTAGCGTTGCTGGCCTGTTCATGCTCACTGGCACATGCCTTGCTGAGATTCTCGGATAACTCCCGCTTGTCCGATAAAAACCTTCCGCCGCACAGGAAGTTGAGTCTCTGTTTGGCGACAGTCCATAAATTTTTTGCGTCCCGCATCACAATTAATACTTGTCAGTAATTGTCATCTACAAAAGTTGCTCACCATAACTTCAGGGAACAGCCATGCCGAAGCCCACTACATTAACTACGCAGAATTCTCATACGCTGCGCATCCGTCGTATTTTTCTGACGTGTTTGGTCGGTCTTGCCGCCGCACTTTGTCTGCTGCTTAGTCGACCTTCTCAAGCTGCCCCGAACGACTTCAACCTCGACAACAAGAGTGACTTGGTCCTTAGTAACGCCAACGGCCTGGTGGATCTCTGGCTCATGAACGGTACCACCGTCACCAGCCGCACCAACCTTCTAAACTCCCCCGGCTGGGCGATCAGCCACTTAGCCGACTTCAATGGCGACGGCAAGACCGACATCCTCTGGCGTAACGTCAACGGTGCGGTCACCGTCTGGCTCATGGACGGCCCCAACATCCTCTCAGCCGTTGGCTTAATCGGTGCCGACGCCAACTGGAGTGTCAGCCATACCGGCGACTTCAACGGCGACGGCAAAGCCGACTTGCTGTGGCGCAACACCAACGGTGCTGTCACCATGTGGACCATGAACGGCACCGCGGTCACCAGCGCCACCGGACTCCTTGGCCCCAACCCGGACTGGCGCGTCAGCCACGTTGCCGACGTTAACGGCGACAAGAACGCCGATTTGATCTGGCGCAACAACAACGGTGCGGTCACCATCTGGACCATGAACGGCGCCAGCATTACCACCAGTGCTGGCTTAATCGGTGCCGACGCCAACTGGAGTATCAGCCACACCGGCGACTTCAATGGCGACGGCAAAGCCGACCTGTTGTGGCGCAACACTAACGGTGCGGTCACCATCTGGCTCATGAACGGCACCGCGATTACCAGCGCAACCGGCATACTCGGCGCTGACCCGGACTGGAGCGTCAGCCACGTCGCCGACTTCAACGGCGACGGCAAAGCCGACTTGCTGTGGCGCAACACCAATGGGGCGGTCACCATGTGGACCATGAACGGCGCGACCCGGACAGCGGCCGCCGGTATTCTCGGCCCGGATGCCAACTGGCGAGTTGTCCAGACGCTGGATTTGAAT
>JANXWW010000167.1 GCA_025350945.1 Burkholderiales bacterium | reverse complement strand
CTCGACTACATCAGCGCGATGATGACTAATTTTCAGGAGCTGCACGGGGATCGTTCGTATGCGGACGATGCGGCGATTGTCGGCGGATTGGCGCGCTTCAATGGTCAAAGCGTAATGGTGATCGGCCACCAAAAAGGCCGCGATACGAAGGAGCGTCAGTTCCGCAATTTTGGCATGCCGCGTCCGGAAGGCTATCGCAAAGCGCTGCGATTTATGAAGCTTGCTGAAAAGTTCGGCGTACCGTTGCTGACCTTTATCGACACGCCCGGCGCGTATCCTGGCGTGGGTGCGGAAGAGCGCGGCCAGTCGGAAGCGATTGGTCATAATCTTTATGTGCTGGCAGGTCTGCGCGTGCCGGTAATCTGCACAATCATTGGCGAGGGCGGCTCGGGCGGCGCGCTGGCGATTGCGGTGGGTGACACGACATTCATGCTGCAATATTCGACATACTCAGTCATTTCACCGGAAGGCTGCGCCGCGATTTTGTGGAAAGATCAGGCGAAAGCGGCCGAGGCTGCAGAAGCGCTGAACATCACCGCGCCAAAATTAAAAGCGCTGGGATTAATCGACAAAGTTATTGCCGAGCCACTCGGCGGCGCGCACCGCGACCCGGCCGCGATGGCGATGGGGCTTAAGAAAACGATTGCCGATGCGCTTAAACAATTGAGTGAAAAAACGCCCGATGTGTTGGTACGTGAGCGGCAGAAAAAATTATTACAACTCGGAAAGTTCAAAGAAATTGACGGCTAAAATGATTTCCAAATTTTGCTGGCATGGCCTACATCCAAGCGCAGCACAATGACGTATAAAAGGGGATGAAAACAACAACCATGGTGCATGTTGAAAAATATCCTCGTACTGTTTGACCAGGAATGGGATCAGGCGCAGTTGCGCAAAGCCGCCTTGTCGTCAAATCATCAATATCGCTTTTTTCATGAAGGGTTTGATCTCTTCACCTTTCCGAGCAACGCAAATTTATTATTTTTCGATATTTTCCGTTTCGTCGACAAGCTCGTGGACAAATATCGGCGTATCAAACTCGACGGTATTATTTCTAGTCACGAGCAGTTTGGTGCGCTGTCCGCCGCGTTGCTCGCCACGCGTTTAGGTTTGCCCACTACATCAACTGACGGCGTGTTGAATGCGCAGCACAAAGCGCTGGCGCGCACAATTTTGCAGCGCGAAGTGCCAGATGCGAATGTAGCGTTTGAGACTTTTCCTTACACCGTGAAACGCGCGCAAGAGATCGCGCTGCCGTTTCCGTTTTTTGTAAAACCGGTGAAAGCCGCCTATTCCGTGCTCGCGCGGCGGGTCGATGATTTTGCCGATCTGCGCGAGCATCTTAATTTTCGGCCGTGGGAAAAATACATCATCAAGCGTTTAGTGCGGCCGTTTAACGATGTGGTCGAACGCATGGGCGCGACTGAAATCAACGGCCACTACATGCTCGGCGAGCAGTTGATTGATGGCTTTCAAGTCAATGTGGATGGCTATATTCAGAATGGAAAAGCGCATATTTTGGGTATTGTGGATGCGGTGATGTATCCCGGCACCGATGCGTTTATGCGCTGGGAATATCCAAGCCGCTTGCCGCCCGAATGGAAAGAAAAAATTCTCGCCACCTCGCTGGCCGTGATTAAGGCGCTAAAGTTTGATTACGGATTATTTAATGTTGAATTAAAAATTTGCTCACATTCCGGCGATTGCAAATTGATCGAAGTAAATCCGCGCATGGCCGCACAATTCTCGGATATGTACGAGATGGTGGATGGCATCAATCTGCACGATTTGGCGCTGAAGTTGGCGCTTGATGAAACGATAAACGTCATCAAAAGACCGCAGCGCTACAAATGCGCAACGAGTTTTGTATATCGACGCTTCGACGGCAAAGGCCAGGATCATTTTCCCGATAGTGCTCAACTTAAATTACTCCAGCAATTCGATCCCAACTCGCAATTACACTTGTTCAAAAAAAGCGGCAATGAATTAAAACGCGAAACGAAATGGCTGCAAAGTTATCGTTATGCATGCCTCAATATGGGTGCGGAAACGGAGGATCAGCTCATAGAAAAATACCGGCAGGCATCGAAATTGATCGGGTTTCCGGCGAATTAGCGCCATCTTGGCAATTTAAAACGCCAGTATTGGCGAGGCGTTTCAGGCGTTTTTGCTTGTAAACGCTTATCATTGCTTGAGTTTGCTATTAAAAATTTTTGCCAGCGCTTAAAATTTACGTAGGTCAGGTAGCTTCGCAACCTGACCTATAAAGCGAAGCAAACGCGCATCGTAAAAGTTCCGCAAGTCTCTGCAATGTCGCTTCGCAAGCTGCTGCAATGTAGAATAGTGGATTGTGCATTTTCTGCCTGAATTCTTCCGCCCAATCCTATGATCGCACTACCCGCAAATCCCACCGTTTCAGAAATCCGTCAGGCCTTCGTCGATTTTTTCGTCTCGAAAGGTCACACGCATGTCGCCTCGTCATCTCTCGTGCCGACAGACGATCCGACGCTGCTGTTCACCAACGCAGGCATGAATCAATTCAAGGATTGTTTTTTAGGCCTTGAAAAGCGTGCGTACAACCGCGCGGTGACTTCACAGCGCTGTGTCCGCGCGGGCGGCAAGCACAATGACTTGGAAAACGTCGGCTACACGGCGCGGCATCATACTTTTTTCGAAATGCTGGGTAACTTTAGTTTTGGCGATTATTTCAAACGCGATGCGATTAAATTCGCGTGGGAATTACTCACGGTTGTCTACAAATTGCCTGCCGAAAAACTCACCGTCACCGTCTACGCAGAAGACGATGAGGCATATGACATTTGGGCCAACGAAGTCGGTGTGCCAAAAGAACGCATTATCCGCATCGGCGACAATAAAGGCGGGCGCTACGCCTCGGACAATTTCTGGATGATGGGCGATACCGGTCCCTGCGGCCCCTGCAGCGAATTGTTCTACGACCATGGCGCGCATATCGCTGGCGGCCCACCAGGCTCGCCCGACGAGGACGGCGACCGTTTCATCGAAATCTGGAATCTGGTTTTCATGCAGTACAACCGTGAAGTCAAAGACGGCCCGATGATCCCGCTGCCAAAACCATCAGTCGATACGGGTATGGGCTTGGAGCGTTTGTCGGCGGTATTGCAGCATGTTCACGCCAATTACGAAATCGATTTATTCCAGGCGCTGATCAAAGGCGCGATGCGCGAAACTGGCTGCATCGATATTGAATCGCCCAGCCTGCGCGTAATCGCCGACCATATCCGCGCTTGCGCTTTCCTAGTTTGTGATGGCGTGATTCCGGAGAACGCGGGCCGCGGTTATGTGTTGCGCCGCATTGCACGGCGAGCCATGCGCCACGGTTACAAGCTCGGTCAAAAACAACCGTTTTTCTACAAGTTGGTTGATGACCTTGCTGCGGTGATGGGCGATGCGTTCCCCGAAATTTCTGCGTCCAAAGAGCGCGTTAAAGCGGTGCTGAAGCAAGAGGAAGAGCGATTTGGTGAGACGCTGGAAAATGGCATGACGATACTCGATGCGGCCATTGGTGAAAATGGCAAACGACTCGACGGCGAAACCGCTTTCAAACTTTACGACACCTTCGGATTTCCGGTTGATCTCACCGCTGATATCGGTCGCGAACGTGGCTTTGAGGTTGACATGGCGGGCTTTGAAGCGGCAATGGCAGTGCAGCAGCAACGTTCGCGCGGCGCGGGTAAATTTGTCGCCAAAGGCACCGTGGTTTATGACGGTGCCAAGACTGATTTCAAAGGTTATGAAACGTTAAGTGAATCCGGAAAAGTGCTGGCGTTATATCGCGATGGCTCTAGCGTGAAAGAATTAAAAGCGGGGGAGACTGGCATTGTGGTGTTGGACAAAACACCGTTCTACGCTGAGTCGGGCGGGCAGGTAGGCGACGTCGGCGTGCTCGCGAGCGTTGGTGCGACCTTTGAAGTTTCTGACACCTCAAAAATTCAAGCCGATGTGTTTGGCCATTACGGTGCGGTCGCATCGGGCACATTGAATGTTGGCGACAGCGTTTCCGCGAATGTGAATCTGGACATTCGCGCCCGCGTCATGCGCCATCACTCGGTCACACACATTATGCACAAAGCGTTGCGCGAAGTGCTGGGCAACCATGTGCAACAAAAAGGCTCGTTGGTTGATGCCGACAAAACGCGTTTTGACTTTGCCCATAATTCGTCGATGACAGATGACGAACTTGAGAAAGTGGAAACGATTGTCAACGCAGAAATTCTCAAGAACGAACCCACCAGCGCTAAAGTTATGGCGCTCGATGCGGCGCAGAAAACCGGCGCGATGATGTTGTTTGGCGAGAAGTATGGGGACGAGGTGCGGGTGCTGGAAATCGGCTCGTCAAAAGAATTATGTGGTGGCACGCACGTCTCACGAACGGGCGACATTGGGCTATTCAAAATTAAATATGAGATGGGCGTTGCGGCGGGTATTCGCCGGATTGAGGCTGTAGCAGGCACCGTTGCACATGAGTTCGTAAAGCGACAATTTTCGATGCTGGATGAGTATTCATTTGAGCTTGGTTTCGCCGGAGCAAATTCTCCTGAAGAGGTTCGTGTAGAACTGGTGAAGCACAAGAACCACGTGAAATCGCTTGAAAAACAACTGGCCATGTTGAAATCAAAAGTCGCCGCTTCACAGGGCGACGATTTACTAAGCCAAGCAGTGGACGTCGGCGGCGTCAAAGTACTGGCGGCCAAGCTCGAAGGCGTCGACGCCAAAGGCCTTCGCGACACCATGGATCAAGTCAAAAATAAACTGAAGTCGGGCGTGATTGTATTGGCCGTGGTTGATGGTGACAAAGTGCAAATCGCGGCGGGCGTTACGCCTGATCTGACAGCAAAATTTAAAGCTGGCGAATTGGTAAACCACGTCGCGCAGCAAGTTGGCGGCAAGGGTGGCGG
>JANXWW010000151.1 GCA_025350945.1 Burkholderiales bacterium | reverse complement strand
GCGGGTGAATATCTGAAAAAAGGCTCGCAGGTTTATATCGAAGGCCGTCTGCAAACCCGCAAGTGGACTGACAAAGACGGCGTAGAAAAATACACCACCGAAATCATCGCTGATCGTATGCAAATGCTGGGTTCACGCCAAGGCATGGGCGGCGATAGCGAAGGTGGCAGTAGCCGCGGCCCAAGCGGCGGTGGAGACGGTCCACGCTCATCATCCGGCGCCTCCAAACCTGCTGCAGCTTCCAAAGGTGGCGCGGCAAAGTTTGATGATTTTGAGGACGATATTCCGTTTTAATTGTCAGGGGCGGGGTGAAATGGAAGCTCATTTTCTTTCCTGCTACAAATATAGTGCCAAAGCTGATTGACCGGTGATCTGATTAATCTGTCTAGTTCAGCGACCGCTAATACTTTGGCTTTGGCAGAACAACTTTGATCCACCTTTAATAATAGTAAGGTTTCAAGCCTAAATTTGATTGCTCGGTGTGCTCGTGACTTTACTGGCCTAGCTTGCCAGCTTATCGAAATAATAGTTTCGATAAGAGCCCCATTTTTCGACGGCAAAGTTACCCGAAAACACGTGATTGATCGACTCTTGGCAACCCAATTTTTTGGGGAAGGTGCGCAGGCGCAAATACTGCTGAATTGGGAGTAAATATTGATTCGTCTCACTACAGTAAAATGATTTATGAATCTAGATGACACAACGTTGACAGAATTACTTATTGACCTCGAATCCGACAAGGTTGAAAGAAAAGAGTCGCTTAAAGGAGACGCGCCAAGCAAGCTGCGGCAGGCAATCTGTGCTTTCGCAAACGATCTTCCAAACCATAAATCTGCCGGAATTGCGTTTATCGGTGTTGATGATTCGGGTACGCACAAGGGCTTGCCAATAACGGACGAAATGCTCTTACAACTTGCTGATATGAAAAGCGATGGCAAGATAGTTCCGCCGCCGTCAATGACCGTCGAGAAAAGAAACTTGGCGGGACACGATATTGCAGTAATTACAGTATTGCCTTCGCTAGCCCCCCCCGTTCGGTGCGACGGACGAATTTGGATCCGAACAGGGCCCCGGCGAGACGTCGCGTCAAAACAGGATGAACAGATCTTAAACGAAAGACGCAGGCACAACGACCTTCCTTTTGATATTCAACCGCTTCCCAGCAGCACAATTGATGACTTGGATCGACTCTATTACGAGTCTGAGTATTTGCCCGCTACCGTTGCACGAGATGTACTTGATGCGAATGATCGGACTTATGAGCAAAGGCTTTCGTCTTCCAAGTTGATCTTTGCAACCGACGATACGACGCCGACCGTGTTGGGACATCTGGTCGTCGGCATTCGCACAAGAGATTTTTTGCCAGGGGCATATGTCCAGTTTCTGAGGCTGCGCGGAACTGACCTTGCGAGTGACATCATTGATGAGCAGAATATTGATGGGAGGCTCGCTGATGTTTCTCGTCAGTTGGATGACAAGTTGCGTGCGCACAATTTAATTTCAGTCGATCTTAAGTCAGCCGATAAGGAGGAGCGGCGTGCCGACTATCCACTAGTAGCGTTACAACAGTTTGTCCGAAACGCACTTCTTCATCGAAGCTACGAAAATACCAACGCGCCTGTTAAGGTCAACTGGTTTTCAGATCGTATTGAGATATGGAGCCCTGGTGGTCCTTTTGGCGCGGTCACAAAGGCCACTTTTGCACGACCTGGTTACGCAGATTATCGTAATCCACATATTGCCGAAGCCATGAAAGGATTGGGTCTGGTTCAACGTTTTGGCGTTGGTATTCAAACTGCTATCGCAGAACTCAGACGTAATGGGAATCCTGATCCCGAGTTTCAGGTAGAAGATTCAGCCGTAAACGTGATTGTGAGAAAGGCGTAGCGCATGGCTTGTCCAGTACTGACTTTTTTTAACAATAAAGGTGGAGTCGGTAAAACCACGTTAGTAGCTCACGTTGCCGCTATGGCAGCGCAAAAAGGAAAAACGGTCGTCGTTATTGACCTTGATCCACAAGCCAATCTTACTGGCTCGTTTCTAGGCGAGGACGAGCTAGCTGCGATATGGGAATCCAGCAACCAATCGAATGCAAGCAATACTATTTATGCGTGCATAAAACCATTGCTTGGTACCAGTGATTTGCTTGATCCGACTTTGGTGAAAATAAATGACAAACTCTTTTTATTGCCTGGCGCAATGTCTTTGGCAGGATTTGAGGATGAATTGTCAGACACTTGGACCAGAAGTTTAGGCGAAAGCAACCTTGAGCGACCATTCAGGATTCAAACCGCATTCTGGCAAATTGCTCAATTGGCGGCAAAAAAAGTAGGCGCGGATTTAATTATCGTTGATGTCGGACCTAATCTTGGCGCGATCAATCGATCGGCTTTGGTGGCTTCGGATTTCGTTGCCATCCCAATAGGAGCGGACCTGTTTTCTCTTCAGGGGCTAAGCAATTTAGGACCCGCGTTGCGTACATGGCGAAGCCAATGGAAGAAGCGTGTTGAAAATTGGCAACAAGCCACATTTGAATTGCCCGCTGGCTTGATGCAACCAATTGGATATCTTCTTCAACAATATTCTGTACGACTAAGCCGTCCCGTTAAGGCCTATGATCGTTGGGTCGCAAAAATTCCTAACGAATACCGAAAGAGTGTGCTTAATATTGAACTCGAAGCAGACTCGCTACGCGCGGTAAATGACCCATACTGCCTTGCGATGTTGAAGCACTACCGTTCACTTATACCTTTGTCTCAAGAAAGTAGAAAACCAATTTTTGCTTTGACTTCTGCTGACGGTGCCATCGGAGCGCATCAACAGTCCGTGCGGAGTGCGTATGACGATTTTTCAAAACTGACGGAGCATATTTTACAGAAGGTGTATGGCCAATGAAACGCCGACTGGCATAGTCGCATATCTGTAATATCTACAGCCCTCAGTATCAACAATAATTATTTCCGTTCATTTCGCGCTTGCCGCTTTTGTGCACGCCCTCAAAATTTCGGCAACACGCCCTTCGCCTTTGCCTCCTCCACCGCCTTCGCCAATTCCGCGCCGCTCTTGTAATGCGGCACCCGCGCGAACGTGCTGCGTTTGGTGCGTTGCCAGAAGCTATTGTTGCCTTCAACTTCTTCTTTCCAATATTTCTTCGCTAGTTCTAGATTATTTTTTTCATCAATCAGAAACGCATCTTTCGAGCCTTGTCCACCGAAAATATAAACTTTGCCGTCGATGATTTTCCAAGTATTGCCATCGCCGCCCCACGGAATGCCGTAGACGATTCCGTTTGCGCAATAGCCGCCGAATTCCGGTAAATATTTGGTGGGCTCTTTATCGAATAACGCTTTATTTTCCGCGCTGGAAAAATAGAACACGATGCCTTTGTAATCGGTTTTAAATTGCGGTGAGCCGAGAGCATCTTTGTTCGCGACGAAATAGCTCACGACGTCATAGCCTTTTAGCATCAGCGGCGTGCCTGCTTCATCAGGCGTGGCGTTGACTGGTTTGTAGCCTTGGGCAGGGTTTTGTGCGTTGATCGCGCCGCAGCCGCCAAGAAGAATTACGCAGGCAGCGATAAAAGTTGCGCCTAATAATTTTGTATTCAATCGCATGATGTTCTTTCTTAAATGAATAATAATTTGTACGTAAATGCATTGATTTGGTTGCAGTTCATTCGGTTCCGTGCTGAACAAATTGTCCACTACTTCCGCTGTAATTCCAGATCATTCACCACCCCGCGCAACAACGGCTTAAGCGTTTCCACAGAAAGCGCCTTATCCGCATCCTTGCTGCCGCGCAAATGCGATTCGAAAAACAGCAAGGTCGCAGCACGCACAATGGGTTGAACATCATCGCGTGATTTCGATGGCAGCTTTAATTTTCCTGAGCCGGTCGAATCAGAGAAACCATTATGATCCGCGTTGGCAAGCCATAAAAATATTTTGTCACCAGCGGGAATCAGCGCAAAAAATCGGCGACGATTTTCCGGTGACAAGTCTTGCGCTTTGTCTGCAGAACCGGTGATGCCGAGTATCGGCCGATTGATTGTTGAAAAACTTGTCTCCAGAAAAAACGGTTCGCCCGGGCCTTGTGGCGAAAGCGCGACACAGGCCTTCACACGCGCATCACTCAAATCGGGGCCTAAGCCTTTGCCGGGCGCGACCACCGGCGTGAGCCAATCCAGTGCAACACGAGCACCGAAGGTGACCAGGGTTGTATACCCGCCAAATGAATGGCCCAACATGCCGACGCGCGTGAGATCGAGTTTGTGTTTAAGCTCAGGATGATTGCGATTCCATTCTTCAGCTTTGTCGAGCGCGAAACTCACGTCTTTCGGACGGGTTAAAACTTCCACGCTATTGCGCGTCATGGCGCGAAGATTTTTCTCGAACTGAAATTTTTCTTTCATTCGCTCGGTGTTGCTGCCCACATGCTCGAGCGCCAACACCGCATAGCCATAACTGGCAAGATGACGCGCCTGCGCCAGATTTGCATCCCAGGAGCCATCTGCGCCGGGTGACAAAACGATCACCGGATAGTTGCCATCTTGCAGTGGCACATGCACTTTGATCGGCACGCGTCGCATGTTTCGGGTCGTATCAACGAGATCGGGAAATTCAATTTCGTGCGTCACCCATGCGCCCATTTGCTCAGGCTTTGTCAACGTAGTCGCTTGCACAGCGCAAGTCGTCAGCGAGACGCAAATGAATATGATAATCATGATAGGCGCAACAGTAAAATGGCCATTGCACCAAAGCCCGCCATAGATTTGCCTCTCTCGACGGAGACACCCGAATAGGTGCGAGGCTTGTGCTCCAAACCCCGCGTCCAGATTGCCGTTCCGGGCATGCATCATAATTTTTTCCCCCACGACTTCACCGTTATGTTGTCGCTATTCGGCGCGGGCGGTGCAGTGATTTCGCGTGGCACCCATGTCGTCACTACGCCTTGTTTCAGCGCATCAACCCCCACCAGACGTTCACATTTTTCCACGCGTTCCGCAGCCAGCTCATCGCCTTTGCACAACATGGCCAGCGGCATTTTTTGTTTCGTGGCAAATGATGGGTGAACGAAGCGCAGAAAGCCTTTTTTGTTTTCCAGGCGCATAAATTTTGTGAAAAATTCGTCATTCATTTTGCCATCGGTCATGTCGACAAAATAGTGGCTTGATGGCTTTTTAATCAGCGCCTTGGTTGTTTTGTTGTAGGTGCCGTGAAAGGCGAGTGTGCTGGATGTGGCTGAAAATTGCCGAATCGATCCTCCCAAAAACATCGAGGCGCAGGCCGACGAGCAACGGCCATACACCACCGTTGCGAGTTTGCGTTTGCGAATATCGCG
>JANXWW010000132.1 GCA_025350945.1 Burkholderiales bacterium | reverse complement strand
GGTGCTAAGCCAGTCGCAGCGGCGGGCACGGTGGTCAATGCGTTCGCAAGCGATCTTGATCATCCGCGCTGGGTTTATATTCTTCCCAACGGCGATGTGTTGGTTGCCGAATCCAACGCGCCCCCCAAGCCTGATGACGGCAAAGGCATTCGCGGCTGGTTTCAAAAGCTGATGATGAAGCGTGCCGGCGCGGTGACGCCAAGTGCCAATCGCATTACGCTGCTGCGCGATCAGGATGGCGATGGTGTGGCCGAAACGCGCACGGTGCTGCTAGCGAATCTTGCTTCGCCGATTGGCATGGCGCTGATTGGTGATTCGCTCTACATCGCCAATACCAATTCAATCGAGCGCTATCCTTACAAAACAGGCGATACGCAGATTATCAGCAAGGCAACGCATATTGTTGACCTGCCTGCGGGCACCATTAACCATCATTGGACAAAAAATATTATTGCGAATGCCGACGGCAGCAAACTCTATGCGACGGTAGGCTCGAACAGTAATGTCGGCGAAAACGGCATGGCCTTTGAAGAAGGCCGCGCAGCGATTTGGGAAATCGATTTAAACACCGGCACACATCGCGTATTCGCCTCGGGATTGCGCAATCCCAACGGGATGGCGTGGACGCCGGGCACATCGACATTGTGGACAGTCGCCAACGAACGTGATGAAATCGGCAGTGACTTGGTGCCGGACTATCTAACATCAGTAAAAGACGGTGGATTTTACGGCTGGCCCTACAGTTATTACGGTGCGAATATTGACGAACGGGTGAAGCCACAGCGTCCCGACATGGTGAGCAAAGCAATTAAGCCCGATTACGCGCTTGGTCCACACACCGCTTCGCTGGGGCTCACGTCAGCACAAGGTGCTACGCTCGGCGAGCGATTTTCGAGCGGCATGTTTATCGGTCAACACGGCTCGTGGAATCGTAAGCCGCACAGCGGCTATAAAGTTATTTTCATTCCATTTGTGGCAGGGCAGCCAACCGGTGAGCCTGTTGATGTATTGACAGGTTTCCTAAGCGATGATGGTAAGGCAAATGGAAGACCTGTCGGTGTCGCCATTGATAAGCGCGGTGCGTTGCTAGTCGCTGATGATGTTGGCAATGTGATTTGGCGCGTTAGTACTGCTGCTTCCGTATCTGCGCTCACCAGTCGATAGCATCCGCAAATTTTAAACAGCAAAAAAAACCCGACACCGGGTGTACCGGGGCCGAGTCAAATAGCTCAGATGCCTCGAAGGAACTCGACACCTGCATTGCCGACACTCTTCAGGGAGGGAAAGAGCATCAAATATTATTTTCTCTGCTTAGATATTTTTCCTCTGTTCGATGTCGCACATAGCGCTAATTTTTTATTTGTTTAAACCGCTACCGCTCGCCGTGCAACTTTTCTGGTGCTGGCTTTACCGGAGGCAGTACCGGATCATCTGCGTTTTTAACCGCCGAGGAAACGCTGCGCTGATTGGGGTAACTTGAAGCGGGTAGAGAATCTGGATTCTGCTGCAACTGCGCCTGTTCTTCAGCGGCAGCGTTTCGCACTGCGTCAGTTTTCAATGGTTCAGTATGATTCCCACTAGTTTTCGTGGGCATGATGTCATTCGTTTTATTGCGTTGAATCTTCATTTTCGATCTCCTAATATTCGTTGCTTTAACCATATCAACACAAACAACATCGTCAAATTGCGTCGACAACATAGTGTCAACCTTCTTCGTCTATTCGCCTGTAGGCAAATCACTCTTCACTGCAAAAAATCATCATTTATTCCACATACCATCCATATGGATGGTGTTTAAATACTATTTGGCTGGTATAATTCATTTCGCACCGACAAAGGAGCACGACATGAAGAAAGCCAACTTGCCAAAAGCGCCTGGCAAATCAAAGCCTGCTCAATCCAGGCCACGTGAAACCGAGAAATTGACGATTAATCTTGGCATGGTTGATTTGGGACAAATTGATCTGCTAGTACAAGAGCGGTTTTATACCAATCGCAGCGACTTGATCCGCACCGCCATTCGCAATCAATTGGCATTACATGCGGAAATCATCAAGCAAACCGTGACGCGAAAAAGTCTGGTGCTGGGCCTGCAACATTACTCACGACAAGATCTTGAAACCGCGCGCGCAGCAGGACAGAAGCTGCGCATTCAGGCGCTGGGGCTGATTAGTATTGCTGTCGATGTGACACCCGAACTGGCCAAGGCAGCGATTGATTCCATCACCGTGCTTGGCGTACTGCAAGCAAGCGCTGGCGTCAAGACTGCACTGGCGGGACGCATTCACTAAATCCATTTTTGTAACGAAAGAAGGTAATGAAACTCAACGAAGATTTTTTGCAACAAATGCGCGAAGCCACGCAACTTCTGCAACGCGCAGGGCCAGCAGATGCCACCGCCGCAATTCAGCGCGCGCTGCGCGGCACAATTGCGCCTGCAACAGAGGATAAAAAAAGCAACGGCGGTAAAGTCTTCTTTCCAACAGAATCAATCATCGACGCCGAGCTTGTTGATTCACCCAGCGGCGACGGCGGTAAATTCTTGAGTGCATCGCTGCGCAATCAGGCAGGTTCGCGCGATTACAAAATTTACATTCCTTCGTGTTATGACAAGACAGTCGATGCAAGGTATCCGTTAATCGTTATGCTTCACGGCTGCAAACAAAATCCGGACGATTTTGCGGCGGGCACAATGATGAATGAGATTGCTGAAGAACATGGCTGCTTCGTCGTTTATGCTGCGCAAACGAATGCCAAAAATATGTCCCATTGCTGGAACTGGTTTAACAAAAGCGATCAGCAGCGCGATAAAGGTGAGCCGTCCATCATTGCGGATATCACACGATGCGTGATGGACGAATACAAGATTGATCGTCGCCGTGTGTATGTGGCGGGCCTGTCTGCCGGTGGTGCAATGGCCGCGATTATGGGCCACGCTTATCCCGAATTATTTGCCGCAATTGGTATTCACTCGGGTCTTGCGGTGGGTGCCGCGAGTGATGTTGCATCCGCGTTTGCCGCCATGAAAAACGGTGCGCCGTCTTTATCGAAACACAACTCGATTGCGCGGCCGATTATTGTTTTTCAAGGCGATGGTGACACCACAGTGCACCCGAAAAATGCAGCGCAAGTGTTATCGCAGTTCGCGGGTGATGGTTTTGACGTAACCAGTCATAACGATAAAACGTTGCATGGCTGCGCCTACACGAGGACTATTTATCGCGACCGCAACGGCAAGGAAATTGCCGAACAGTGGCTGGTACATGGCGCGGGCCATGCATGGTCAGGCGGCAACGCGGCGGGCTCGTACACCGAACCAAAAGGACCTTGTGCATCACGTGAGATGCTGCGTTTTTTCATAGCGCAGCGTTCGTAGTACATCAGATTTCATCCCGAGCCGCTTTTGCGAGGGATCTGTTGTTGGTTACGCCTCGTGCAACGAAAAGCAGAATCAGTAGGTCACGCAGCTGCGCAACCTGACCTACTTTCAAACCCCGCTCCAGGATTGCCGTTTGAAGCATTTATGCTCTGAAATTAAAAGCCGACAGGAAACACAGTTCAAGCGTAACGATGGTGGTGAGAAAAAAGAACGGAAATGGGTAGGGGTGATTCGCGAACATTGTCGATACATTGAAAAATATCCGTACGCTAAACCAGGCAAGATGAATATAAATAAACAGCATGCTGCCGCAGAATCCCGCGATCTGCATGGCGAGTCGCTCGCCCCAGCCGGTCGATATTTTCGCGGTTGCTTCGAGTGCTGCAATCGACTTCACATTCTGATGCGTTAAATCATCGACTGTGCTTTCAGCAGCTTGATCTGATGGTGCACTGTGCGTCGCTTCTGTTGATGGCATAGCGTACTCAGGTTTTTTATTACTGCAAACGTAAGGCGTATGTGAGCCACGCTCACAAAAGTAACTACAAGGCTTACCTTGCAAGCGCAAAACAATGGATTATTTTATTGAGCTTGGATCGTCGCGTGTGTAAACGCAAAGTACATGTAACGCCTCTAGGTCACTAAACTAACCGTCAGCACGCGCCTACAGGTGCTTTACGTTTTTTCATAACGTAAACACCAATACCAGCGCGCTTTTGCAGCATTTATGCTCGTTAAGGCCCGCCCCGCTTGGTGTTTGATTAATCCGCCGAATTTTTTGTAGTTGCGTCGTAGGCAATTTCTCACAAATAGTGCGGCTTGCTGCTGACGGCAATTCATGTTGGTCACCCTTAAAATTATTTAATCATTGTTGACCATCACCTTAAGGAGCGCATATGAAACGGCAATTGCAATCATCCAATACGGATCACACTGGCCATAATCAGGACAAAGCGGGCAGACCCAATATGGATCCTATTCGTGACGATCCCGAGCCCATGATTCCACCTGTGAAAGAACCACCGCGCAAGAAGCCTATACAGATGGGTGAGGGCAGTTACGAAGGTTCGCAACAGTACGCAGAAGGAATATCGAATTACCTTGAACATGCCGATGTTGAAGCCGATGCCAAGGCAGCCAAACCTGCTAACAAGGAAGAGGCGGCTTCGTTGGAAAAAGCAGAGCGCGAAGCAGCTTCACGTGGCCGGGAAAATAGTAAGCCGAAGCTGCATTCAGAAAAAAAGCGCGATACAAAATCATAAATATCGATTTGGTATGGCTATGAAATATGGTGTGGCTTTTGCGGCGGCAATCGTGGCGATGGTGCTGCTGGATGTTATCTGGTTCAAATTGGTGATGGGCAGTCTTTTCAGGCGTGAATTGGGTGATTCCGTTTTGGAGAGCCCACGGATCGTGGCTGCCGTCATTTTTTATATTCTGTACTCAATCGGCATTGCAGTGTTCGTCATTTTTCCATCGCAATCTTCGTCATGGGAACGTACGCTTTTGTTGGGTGCGTTGTTTGGCCTCATTGCATACGGGACTTACGATCTTACCAATATGGCCACGTTAAAAATATGGACATGGAAAGTGGCCGGGCTAGATATATTGTGGGGCGCATTTGCAACAGCGGTCAGTGCTACGGCCGGGCGTATGGCAATTATGTTGGCGGGGCATAATTCTTGATCAACTTCGCAAAGACAAACAATGAACTCTGAAATTCGATTTGCTATTAGCTGCGCGCTTGGCTACAAAGTAAGCGGGCCGAGTGATTTTTTATTCAATATTGAAGTTGCACAAACGCCGCAGCAAACGGTGCTTGACAGCCGTTATTCAGTGGCGAATGTGCAGAATATCGAGAGCTTTAAGACAAAAGATTTGCCTAACCGGTTTATTCGTTTTTCAGCATCTTCCGGCGACGTTAATCTTGACTACACCGCGAGCGTTCTGGTTAATCATCATTGGGCTGCACCGATAACGTTGCAGGAACATTCAATAGCTGATCTGCCGCAAGAGACGTTGCCCTATTTGCTGCCCAGCAGGTATTGCGAATCCGATAAATTATTTCATTTCGCGAACGCGCATTTCGGACAATTGCCTCGCGGCTATCAGCGTTTGCAGGCAATCTCTGATTGGGTTTATGCGAATGTTCGCTTTATGCCAGGCGTTTCTAATGCGACAACTTCTGCGGGCGACACGTTGGCCGCCGGGATGGGTGTTTGCAGGGATTTCGCGCATCTGACGATTGCGTTGTTAAGATCGCTGAATATTCCGGCCAGGTTTGTTGCTGGCTATGATTACGGTGCCGACCCGGCGCTGGGGCCGACTGATTTTCATGCCTATGTTGAGGCCTTTGTCGGGAATCGATGGTTTATATTTGATTCCAGCAAAATTTGTCCGCGAAATGGTTTGGTCAGAATTGGCACTGGTTTTGATGCGGCGGATGTAGCTTTTGCAACCATCTTTGGGCCAACGCAATTTACCGGCATGAATTTGAGTATTCAGCCGTTTGATAAATTCAATCAGCCATTGATAATCGTGGATGATCCGACATTGGCAATCTCGACCGCTGCAGTTGATGATATGCATGATGAATCGTTTGCGACCCTCGCAGACTCGATGATGATGGCAAGAAAGCCATCTGCCAAAATTGCCGCAAACTCTGATTATGTAATTTCTGCTATTGCTGACATCAGAGGAACGGCCAACACGTTAGCGACTGCAATCAATAACTAATTTTCGCCAGCGCTGACACGGATTAAAAGTAGTCCTATTCCTACGCCTGTCTTGTGCACCCGCCTACACAGAGGCGGTTAGGCAGCCGTTAGCATAATGAATACTTATTCACGGCAATTTGAATTTTTAAAGTTGCTTTGTAGGTGTGTGCTGACAGTTATCTCCATTCATTACCGACATTATCAAATTGGTCTGAATTTTAATATGAATATTCGTTTCAACGACTCGGCGTATTGATTTATCAACTGGCTGATGGCGTTGTATCAATATTTAAATTCAGGAGATTTGACATGAACTGGGACACAATCGAAGGCAACTGGAAGCAGCTTAAAGGCAACGTAAAAGAGCAGTGGGGCAAACTTACTGATGATCACATCGATGTTATTGACGGTAAACGCGACCAGCTCGCAGGCAAAATCCAAGAAACTTATGGCGTGACGAAAGACGAAGCCGAAAAACAAATTTCGGATTTCGAAAAGCGCCAGACAAAATAATTTCACTTAAATTCAGCATCTCATTTCAGTACCTCATTTCAGTACCTCAATCAGGAGTTCACCATGAATAAGAAAATCGTATCAATATTTGTTGTTTCGTTATTTGCCGCCTCCAGCATGAGTGCATTTGCTATGACTAAGGCGGAATATAATTCAGCCAAAAATCAAGTTTCTGCTGATTACAAATCTGCCAAAGCTGGCTGTAGCGCAATGAGCGCAAATGCCAAAGATATCTGTATGGCAGAGGCAAAAGGTAGCGAAAAAGTGGGCAAAGCCGAGCTCGAAGCGCGCTACACCGGCAAAGCAAAAGACCAGAATAAATTGATGGTTGTTAAGGCAGAAGCAGCTTATGCCGTTGCCAAAGAAAAATGTGATGACAAGACAGGTAATGACAAGAATGTATGCGTCAAGGAAGCGAAGGCGACTGAAGTAAAAGCAAAGTCCGACGCCAAATTAACCAAGACGGTAAAGAACGCGACCACCGATGCAATGGATGATCGGATGACTGCTGATTACAAAGTAGCTGTTGAAAAATGTGATGCGTTATCAGGCGATGCCAAGTCTGCATGTGTAGCCAGCGCAAAAACAAAGTTCAATAAGGGCTAGTATTAGAGTTAGGTGAGTGAAGTTGTTGCGCAGTCAGTCATTGGCAAACATCGTTTTCTAATGATTGATTGCGCGCTTTTTTACGTTAATCCACCGTTGCGAAAGCGTAAAGCCAACATGGCATCAGAATTACCTGCAGTTTCAAAAAACAATGACCTTCGCATCCTGATTGTTGATGATCACGATGTGGTGCGCGTGGGCTTTCGTCAGATTCTGACTGAGCATTCGCGGTTTAAAGTAACGGGTGAAGCAAACTGCGCCAAACAGGCATTTGAGTTATTACGCAAAGAAACTTTTGATATCGTGTTGCTTGATCTGTCGTTACCAGATGGCTCTGGTGTTGATATTTTGAGAAAAATTAGGGAACGATATCCGGACACCAAAGTGCTTATGTTAAGTGGTTTTGCCGAGGAGCAATATGGCGTTAACATGCTGCGCGCCGGTGCGGCCGGTTTCCTCAGTAAAACCTGTACTGCCGAGCAATTGACGAGTGCAATAGAAACCATCGCCATTGGCCGCCGCTATATCAGCGCCAAGCTTGCAGAAATTTTGGCGGAGGGCTTGAATGCACCCACAGATAAGCCGGTACATGAGCAATTGTCGGAGCGCGAATTCCAGATTTTTTGTCGTTTGTCCGAAGGCAAAACGGTTTCCGAAATTGCCGAAAGTTTGTTTATCAGCGTCAAAACGGTTAGCACTTATCGGGCGCGATTGCTGGAAAAAATGGGCTTGAAAACAAATTCCGAATTAACATATTACGCGCTGAAAAATGGCCTTATTCAGTAGCACGCTTTCCATATATTGATTATATTGATGTACATTTTGCGCACAGACCGGCAGAAGAAAAATGAAATATTCCGCAGCATTACAGGCGCGCGAGGTTGAGATTGAAGATATGAGCAAGCTCAGAATTGCGATCATTGAAGATTCCAGCAGTATTCGTAAGCGCCTTGTTGAACTTGTAGAAGAGCTCGGCGACATGGAGGTGGTAGGCGAAGCGTCAACCGAGGTTGAGGCGATAAAAGTGTGCCAAGAAAAAACGCCGGATTTCATTATTCTGGACATGCAGCTTGAAGTAGGAAACGGGCTCGGTGTTATGAAGGCAATGCGCTATGCCGGGGCTGCAAACAAGCCAACAATTATCGTGCTGACCAATTTTCCTTCACCCTCTGTTGAGCGTGCAGCGGTGTTGTTGGGCGCAGATGCTTTTCTGGATAAGTCGCTCGAATTTCACAAGTTGCCTTCGCTGCTTAAATCTGCCGCAGCTGCCCTGTCTGCATAACGGTGCGCTGTGAGCCGGATATCTACCGTGGGTGAGCATGCCGCATCTGACGGCGAAGCTGCGGTACTCCCGCTAATGACTGCTCAGGCCAATATTGCGAGCGCATCTGAACCATTAAACGAAACTGCGTTGGCCGATGACCTAGCCGATATTGCAGTCGAATCATCGCAAACCTTTCGCAATGTTGCACTCGGCATTATTGCCGCCGCCGCACTGATCTGGCTGCTCAAATATGCTCAAGATGTGATCGTGCCGGTATTGCTTGGACTTATCCTGAGTTACAGCTTGCGGCCATTTGTTGAATGGCTACAGCGGCGATTGCGTATTCCACGCCCGCTCGCCGCCGCGATGTTGCTCATCGCCTTGTTTGGCGGTGTTGGCGCGGGATTATGGAATCTTCGCGCGGATGCTGCGGCCGTAGCCGGTGAATTACCTAAAGCTGCGCGCATGATCCGCGAATTTATCGGCACCGCTAAGAGTGGCTCGCCCGGATTATTGAGTGACATCCGCCGTGCCGCGCGCGAGATTGACCAGGCATCGGCAGCGCTGAGCACGGATCCATTATCCGAACGTGATCGCAAAGTTAGCGCCAATCCGTCCAGCTTGCCCACGGCGCCACCAGGTCGGGCCGTTGGTGTAGCTGAAAAAATCCAGGATTTTTTAGTTGAACGCGTAGGCTCTGCTGTCGGTGTGCTGAGCACCTTGGGCTTCGCTGGCTTGCTGGGATTTTTTCTTTTGTGCGCGGGAACGGAGCATCGGAAAAAGTTGCTACAGATTGTCGGGCAATCGTTGGCCAGAAAAAAGGTGACGCTCACGATTTTGAACGAGATCAACGCACAGGTTCAGTACTATCTCGCCGCCACGGCCGTGACTAATATTGGCTTAGGCCTGGCGACGTGGGCGCTGTTTGCCTGGTTTGGTATCGAGCGCGCATTTTTGTGGGGCATTGTGGCCGCTTTGTTGCATCTGATTCCTTATCTGGGTACTGGGCTATTTTTAACGGTGTGTTTTCTGATCGGACTGGTTTCGCTCGATAATTTTTTACCGGCGCTGTATTTGACAATGGCCTGGCTCGCGATTCAATTCATTATCGGTTTTGGCCTCGCCTCCTATATCCAGTCACGCTCGGCGCGCATCAACAGCGCGGCGCTGTTTGTCGGGTTCTTGTTATTCGGCTGGCTGTGGGGCGGCTGGGGTTTAATCGTTGCCGCACCGGTGTTAGCTGCAATAAAAGCGGTAACCGATCGCGTGGCAGGACTCAAAGATATCAGCACATTGATGTCGTAAGGTGCAGTGCGGATGGGCATGCGTTACTTTGCCTACCCTGCAATCGCAACGCTGAGAAACCAATACCAGCGCGGCTTTCAAAGTATAAATGCCTCAAACGGCACGCGGGGCGGGCACTTTATACTTCTTTTCGAGCTGTTATGCCGTTACCTTACTCATCATAGCAACATCGTTTTCATCCACATTGCGTGGAATGATTACTGTAATCGTCGTGCCTTTGTTCGGTGTGGATTTCCATATCGCATCTCCGCCGAGTGAGCGTGCGCGCTGACGGATGCCCGAAAGGCCGTGCGACAATTTTGTCGGATTAAACGAGAGCGGTAAGCCCCCGCCATCATCTTCCAATATCAGGTGAATATTTTTTCCTTGCAGATGTAGGCTGGCGGTAAAGTTGTTTGCCTTAGCATGGCGCAGCACATTGATGGTACCTTCCTGCACAATGCGGAACAGCGCAATGGACGCATCCGGCGAAATCACACCCAAATCTTCAGCCAGATTGAGCTTGCATTTTATGCCGCCCTTGCTGCAGTTTTCGTTGATGTACCACTCCAGCGCCGGTGCCAGGCCCAGATTATCGAGCAGTGATGGCCGCAGATTTTCAATCACGCGACGCTTTACCGACACACCTTCATCCAGCATGGACGAGATTTGCTCAATCCGCTTTAGCGCTTCAGGCGCATGCGTTGTGTGGGTGCGTAACCAGTCCAGATCCATCTTGGCCGATGTTAATATTCCGCCCAGCTCATCGTGCAAATCACGTGCTAGCGCAGCGCGGTCTTGCTCGCTGGAACGCTGCAAATGGGTGGAGAGTTCATTCAATTCACTGGTGCGTTCGTCCACCAGCGTGATGAGACGCTGATTTTCACTCTCACGCATTTGAACCAGTATTTGTCGCTGCTGCATGTCTTTGATAAAAAGATAGAGCGTAAAAGTAAGCAGGCTAAGGTTCAGAAACGCGATGACAAACATGCCCAATCTCGACATCAACAAGCTGCGTTCGGATTTTGTGCGGGCAATGTTCAACTCTTCAGTCATTTGCGCGGACAAGGCGGCAACTTTTTTCCGGGCTGAATCCATAAACGCTTTGCCCGTGTCATTAGCCACCATGCCTATCGCTTCGTCGCGCTTGCCTTGGTCAAATAATGCGATCGTCATTTCAAGCTCGACAAACTTATCAATCACCAGCATGGCGAGCTCATTAATTTGCGCCTCTCGCCCGGCATAATTTATAAATCCGGCCAATATCTTGGCCTGTAGCACAGGCAATTCCGCGCGGGCAGCGACGAGTGGCTCAAGATACTGTTTCTTGCCGGTTAATAGATAGCCGCGCTGACCGGTTTCGGCGTTAACCAGCATGATTAAAAGATCATCCAGATCATCGAGGCGGTCGCGCGCTACGCGTCGCGCATTTACCGACTCTGCTACTTCTGTGTAGGTGCGTTCGGAGACGATCATAAATGCCGTCGTCAGCGCAACCGTAAGTGCGGCCGGGACAAGAAATGCTTTGGGGATGCCGCCCCACAGCGCCCTGAACATTTCGCGTTTGGTCAGCGCGGGAAAACTGAGTTCGGCCAAGAAGTTGCCTCGTAATTTTTATCGATTTCCAGCGCCAGCGGCGCGCGCATGTCATATAACATTGTGCAGGAAATCACAATGTGAGTGAACATCGCATCATACATCTTACGGCACGCCGCCCACAGATGGTGCGGGCGGTCGCTTGTCAAACTGGTGTCTGGAAATTCATAGCAGCGTCGCTACTTTCTGCCAATCAAACCCATTACCAATGACACTAAAAATACCACTACAAATACATAAAAAAGTATTTTCGCAATCTCGACTGCGCCGCCAGCAATACCGCCGAATCCAAACACAGCGGCAACGATGGCGATGATGAAAAATATGGCTGCCCATCTCAACATAATTGTTCTCCTTGAAATTAATGAATCTAATCTTTCATCAGATCCGTCAAATCATCAGCGTGCTCTTCTTCCATCGATAAAATCGATTCGAGCATACTGCGAGTTGTCGGATCTTTATCGCCCAGAAACTGAATGAATGCGCGATAGCTTTCAATCGCGATTCGTTCTGCCACCAGGTTTTCGCGAATCATGTCGTGCAAATCCGTGCCGGTAAAATATTCAGCATGGCTTCGATCAGCCAGTCCGACCGGGTTAAAGTCGGGTGTGCCACCTAGCTGCATGATTCGCTCCGCAATTAAATCGGCGTGAGCCAATTCTTCAATTGCATGCTGCTTAAATTCAGCCGCCACATAACGCCCCTTGATGCCATTGGCGACATAGTAATGGCGTTTGTACCGCAGCGTGCACACAATTTCAGTGGCGAGTGACTCATTCAAAAGCCCGATCACGGTATCTTTATCCAGCGTGTAATCAGGTGTAACCGCGCCGTTATCAAAACCCTTGCGCGCCATTTTGCGCAGGAGCGATTTGTCGGTCAGCAACGGCGACATTTCAGGTAATCCCTGCGGATGCCTGGTTTCACCATTCGCTTTACTATGTCCGCCAGCAGGGCCGTGTTTCGGCCCTTTTCCCTTAGAACGGCGCTCCAGATGCGGTTCTTGCTTCATCAGTTTCTCCTGCGTGAATAAGATGGTGATGAATTACTTGACTGATGTCTTCAGGCGAATATCGTTTTTAACCGACGACACACCCTTGACGCTGCGCGCAATTTCAACAGCGCGATTGATCTCGTTTTGATCGTTGGCAAAGCCGCTTAACTGCACTGTGCCTTTGAATGTTTCAACATTGACGCCAAGCGCTGAAACGGCTTTATCTTCGACATAAAGCGCTTTGACTTTGGTAGTGATGACGGTGTCGTCAACGCCCTCGCCGAAGCTTTCCTGACGTGGCGTGCTCGCGCAACCTGCGGCGACGAGTGAGCCTGCAACCATAATGCCTACAAAAATTTTCTTAAATGAAACCATGAAATTCTCCTTGGGGAATGTGTATAACAAGTGCAGCTTGTTGAGGGTTAAATATTTTGAATTGCCGTTCAAAATCGGCTAATCAAACTTTACCGCCGGGCTGTTAATTAAAGCGTAGGCAGATTTCGACATTTGCAGAATGAACTTCCTACTCAATTTGTAGGCCGAAACCTACGCTGGATTTGTGCGTATCAAGATATTCTTAAATCCAGTCAATTTTCCGGAGAAATATCAAGATGAAAATGCCATCGGTTTTCTTAACGCTATCAGCTGTCATTTCAATGGCGGCAATTGCCGCCTGTTCCGAGCCATCAAATACAGCTCGTGAATCAGGAAAGAAAGATACGGCGAAGCCCGTATCATCATTGGCTGGTGCAAGTGCGGATGGCACTGCCGCGCCCTCGGTACCGTCGGCAACAGACGCCCTTAATGCATCAGCCATAACATCGTCAACCAAAGCTGCAACTGGCGGGACGGACGATATAAAAAAGTCGCTCAGCAAATCTGCCGAGGACACACAAATGCCAATGGTGGGCCATGGCAATAATCATTCCGCGCCAGATAAAAATGCGGTGGAAGCAGCGAAGTCGAAACCGTAACGTACAAAGAAATATAAGATCAAAATTCGGTTTCAAGTAAAGTAGTGCCTGTAGCCCAGGCGGGCTCAAGCCGAAGGTGCCCACAGATGAATCGCGACATATCATGACATGCGCGTGGGCAGATAAAGCCTGACCACCCTACGAGCTGCGTTGGTTAATGTTGTCGTTGATCTTGTAATTTGTGCCTCGCGGTTTGCCGCGAGGTTATTTATTTGTGGCGTTAATTATGGCGTTAATTATGGCGTATAGCCGACGCAATGCGCCACACCGCCACTGCTTTTGCCCCCCAGCCAAATAGCCGTCGTGGACCGGCTATCACCACCACCCCAGCGGTGGCTGCCGCCATCACGCCGACCATCATTGGTCGCCTGGCAATAAATTGCACAACCGATGATGTCGTGACACTCGTTCGCATAAACGTTTGCAAATATTGTTGCACAGAACCAATCGCGCGCAACAGCACGGTGCCCGCCAGTTGCTGACTGGATGGATGCGCATGCGCGGCGTGCAACGCTTCAGCATGTGACTGAATACCTGATCGGATGTTGTCTCGATAGCCGCTCAGTTCAAACGCGATATCGTCTGGCGTTCGTGGGGTTGGTGACTCGCGTAAGGTTGTGCTCATAACAATCCCATCACCCAATCGGCGTCTTTCTTAAGTTCGGACGCGCTGCGCTCGAAAGGTTTATTGCCAACAGGTTTGGCTGACGCCATCGCATACAAAATACCGCCGATCACCGCCAGCAACAGCGGTACGCCGAACAGCGCATGCATGCGATAAGGCGTATCCCACGCTGACACCATAATCGCCAGCAAGAAAAATACCACGGCAATTGAAAGCGCAATACCAGCGCTGACCAGCAGCATGATTTTGCGTTTCAGCCGGGCTTTTTCAAGCTGAGCCTCCGCGATGAAGAGTTCGATATGCAGCTTGCTCATACCGGCCAGATCGCCGATGAGACCTTTTACATAAGGCCTATCGTCGGTCAAGGCGCGCCAACCAAATTGCATTAAATTCATCACAAAAGCTTTCCGTTTTTATCGACTAGCGGCGTGCAGCCAGGCAACCCAACGCGAATCCCAGGGCCGCGCCCACACCTGCACCAATCGCCACCGATTGCCAGGGTTTATCGTGAACATAGGTGTCAGTTGATTCAGCGACTTGCTGTACTTTTTCGCGGCCCTTTTGCTGCATGGCAGTCGCTGAATCTGCAATCGAGCTCATATAGCCTGAGAGACGCTCTGCCGCAGCCGCAAGCTCGGCTTTGCCGGACGACTTGGCTGAATCCATGAGCTGCTGGATGTCGGATTTAACGTTGCTCGTCATGTCAGATGCGGTGCTGCGAACCTCATTTGCCGCTGAGCCCACGCTGTTTTTTACGTCGCTGATGGTGTCGGCAGCCTTGGTACGGAGTTGATCGAGGGTGGGGTTATGTGTGGCTGAATTCATGATGATTCCTTTCGGTTAAAAAAAATATAACTAAAAATAATACGCGGCAGATTTTGCCTATGCGCAGTGCCAATAATAAAAGTAGTGCAGCCAATAAATGAGCTATAACTTTTTAACAGTTAAATTATTCTGAACTCTGGTTACACCTTTGACAGCAGAAGCAATTTTTTCCGCGCGTTGACGTGCAACTTCATTCGGTGTGAGGCCATTCAAAACAACCGCCCCCATTTTCGTATCCACATCAATTTTCAACACGCTCAATTCAGGATCTTTAATCAAATCGGCGTTAATTGAGGTGGTAATGGCGGCATCGGAAATGGCGTCGCTGGTTTTAGCCGCGGTGGCACTGGCGTCCGCAGACAAAGATGTGGTGGCGCTGGAAATGGCATCGCCTGCCTTGTTCATCTGCTCACCAACTTTGTCGCTTACGACACCCATTTTTTCATTTGTTTTGTCTATTGCTTTGTCCACTTTCTGGCCAACTGTCTCACCCGAACGAGTAGTTTTGTCACATGCTGACAGGGTCAAAACCATTGCCGAAAAAACAGCCACCAACATGATTGCGGAAATCTTGGATGTTGATTTATTCATAACAATCCTTTCGAAAGATACGGCTGAACTAACCCAACTATTTAATGCGGCTCAGAAAGCAGTTTTATATATAAGCCCGATCAGTGCTGTACTAAAAATAAGAAGCTAATTGCCAGATACTCTTATTTTTATCACTGTCACTGCAACACTGCTTCTATGATTTCATATATGCCATCGCAGCGTTGTCAGACAGTTTTGCCACGATTTGTAAGACTGAGCCGACAATCGCAAACCGTGCAACTCGTGTACCGAGAGCTTGGCGGTGACCTGATTTAGAGAATCTAAAACTGATTACCTCACATATCGATCCACATCTTTAAAAATATGAATAAAAGCTTTAAATATTCTGAATATGTACAAAAATACAGTAAATTATTGATTATCCAGGCCTTTTCTTCTCAAGTTACTTTAAGTCTCAAGGCTATGTTATTAATTATCAACAAAGTTTTCCACAGCCAATTTAGATAAAGATTCGCGTGTAAGTCTCTGACGCATAACGAAAAAATTCTTAATCCCGCTTGACCGCGGGTTTTTTATTGCCTATAGTGTCCACAAGTGGTGAAAAGTGGGAATTTTAGAAATTCTTATTTGTATACAGGCTGCATAAAATAATTTCGAGGGGAATTTGTGTTTCAAGGGGCTTCACAAATCAGTCTGGATGCAAAAGGTCGACTGGCGGTGCCGGTAAAGCATCGCGACCCCCTGAGCGCGCCTTCCACCGGTAAGTTGGTACTAACCGCGCACCCCGAAGGCTGCATGCTGCTTTATCCACTCGCGGCGTGGGAGCCGATTCGCGACAAATTGATGGCGTTTCCGAGTCTGGACCGCACGGCGGCATTGTGGAAGCGTTTGTTGATGGGTTTTGCAGAAGAGTTGACGCTCGATAACGCAGGCCGTCTGTTGATTTCGCCTGAGCTGCGCAACTACGCTGGGATTGAAAAGCAAATCATGATGGTCGGGCAGGGCAGCCATTTCGAGTTGTGGAATTTGGCGGCGTGGAATGATCAGTTGAAAGTGCTGACCTCCGGCGTGGCGGGATTACCGCCGGGCACCGAGAGTTTTTCTCTCTGATTGAGCACTGTGAATGAACCAATTCTTACGCCAACCCACACTACTGTTTTGCTTCACGAAGCAGTTGAGCAATTGGCAATCAAACCAGATGGTGTTTACGTCGATTGCACGTTTGGGCGCGGCGGTCACAGCCGCGAAATTCTTAAAAAATTGGGGCCGAGCGGCGCACTGATTGCGATTGATCGTGATGTCGCAGCGCATGACGCGAACGACATTAAGGACGAAAGATTTACGTTGGTACATGCAGCAATGAGTAACGTAGCGGCGGTATTGAAGCAACAAAATGTAGCAGCAGTAGATGGGATTCTGGCGGATTTGGGCGTGTCATCGCCGCAGCTGGATCAAGCAGAGCGCGGTTTCAGTTTCAGGTTTGATGCACCGCTCGATATGCGGATGGATCAAAGCTCGGGTGAGACCGTGGCCGATTGGTTGGATCGCGCAGAAGAACGCGACATTAGGGAGGTCATTTGGCGCTATGGTGAAGAACGGTTTGCTAAGTCGATTGCAGGCAAGATTGTTGCGGCAAGGGGCGGCGGACGTATTCGGACCACGCGCGAGCTTGCCGCGCTCGTGGCAGAAACAGTCCGTACGCGCGAGCCGGGCCAACACCCCGCAACCCGCACGTTTCAAGCTCTACGG
>JANXWW010000131.1 GCA_025350945.1 Burkholderiales bacterium | reverse complement strand
GCCTGCACCTTGTGTGATGTGATAGATTTCCTCGCTTCGCCGATGTAGATGCAGCTCAGTCGTGGCACTGGCTTTAACAATGGCTTCAGCAAAGCTCTGCGCGCGTACAGCGTGATGGTCGGGATGCATCAGTTCGCGAATTGTTGAGCCATCTTTGGTGATGAACGCTTCGGCATCGGTGTAATGGGTGTGGGTTTTCATAAAGTATGTTTATCCTGAAGCAGTAATTTCTACAAAGATTTTTGCAAAACATCCGTGCCATAATTTTGCACGAGTTTTCATTTTCTGATTTATAACAACCCCCACAGGTAAATCATGGCTGTGAATTACAAACTTCCCACTCCCGCATCCGTGTTGGCCGTGCCCGGCGTCTCGCTTGGCTACGCCGAGGCGCATGTGCGCAAACCGAATCGCAAGGATATGCTCATCGCTGCCTTCGAGCCCGGCGCACATGTGGCGGGTGTGTTTACGCAGAATCGATTCTGCGCCGCGCCAGTGCTAGTGTGTCGCGAACATTTGAAAGCCACGCATGATATTCGCGCGCTGGTGATTAATACCGGCTGCGCCAACGCAGGCACAGGCGAGCGCGGGCTGGCGGACGCGAAGACCATGGCCGCCGAAGTCGCCGTAGCCCTTGATTGCAAACCGAATCAGGTGCTGCCGTTTTCCACTGGCGTGATTCTCGAACATCTGCCAATGGATCGTATTTCAGCAGGCATTCCCAAGTGCATCGCCAATCTCACGCCAACGGGCTGGCTTGATGCCGCGCACGCGATTATGACGACGGACACTGTGCCCAAGGCTGTCTCAAAACAAATCCGGATTCACGATAAAACCGTCACGATCACCGGCATCGCAAAAGGCGCGGGCATGATCCAGCCAAACATGGCCACCATGCTGGGCTTTATCGCGACGGATGCCGCGGTGAGCGCACATGTGTTGCAGGATATGGTGCGCGTTGCCGCTGATGTGTCGTTTAATTCCATTACCATTGATGGTGATACTTCAACCAACGATTCGTTTGTATTGATTGCAACCGGCAAGGCGGGGCATCCGCAAATCAATGGTGAAGGCACAGCGGAATATGGGCAGCTACAACTCGCGGTAAACGATGTCGCGATTGAATTAGCGCAAGCAATCGTGCGCGATGGCGAGGGTGCAACCAAATTTATTACCGTGAAAGTAGAAGGCGGCAAAACCCGCGCCGAGTGCATGAAAGTAGCCAAGGCAATTGGCCATTCACCGCTAGTAAAAACGGCATTTTTTGCCAGCGATCCCAATTTGGGACGCATCCTGGCGGCCATTGGTTACGCGGGCATTGCTGATCTTGATCCCAATAAAATTATGTTGTCGTTAGGCGATGTATTGGTCGCCGAAAATGGTGGCCGTGCCGTCAGTTATCGCGAAGAAGAGGGCGTGCGCGTGATGAAAGAAGCGGAGATTTTGGTACATGTGCAGTTGGGGCGTGGCAAAGAGGCAGTAACGCTTTGGACCTGCGATTTCTCCTACGATTACGTGAAGATTAATGCAGACTATCGTTCTTAGAATTACAAACTGCTGAAGATGTAACTCAATATGTTTAACCTCGTAGTTGCGAGCGACCCCTCTCCCTCGATCCCTCTCCCGCAAGGGGAGAGGGAGGCAAAGCCTCTCCCCCTCGACGGGGGAGAGGTTGGAGAGAGGGTGCTGGTCGCAAGCCACCATAACTCAATGCGAGATCAATAGAAAAACATGTTCGCAAAAATCGAAAAAAAATTACTTGAAACACTGGATCGCGCAGAAGTCTTGATCGACAAGCTCGAACAAATTCTGCCATTACCCGCGCCGCAAAACGGCTGGCAAGCCATCGCCTATCGTTGGCGCAGGAATCGTGGCGCTGGCCGCGGATTTTTACAGCCAGTGGCGCATCCACACGTGATTCGTTTCGAAGATTTAAAAGATATCGACGAGCAAAAATCGCGCATCGATGCGAACACAAAACAGTTCGTTGCGGGCCGCCCGGCCAATAATGTGCTGCTCACGGGTGCGCGCGGCACCGGCAAATCTTCGCTTGTTAAAGCCGCTTTGCAGCGCTATGCAAAACAAGGTTTGCGATTGATCGAGGTTGATAAAGCCGATCTCATTGACTTACCTGAAATTGCCGATTTAATTGTTGAGCGCAAAGA
>JANXWW010000295.1 GCA_025350945.1 Burkholderiales bacterium | reverse complement strand
CTTGGTAAACACGTGTGCCATTTCAAGCTGGCCGTTCACACCTTGCTCACGCAATATCGCAATTTTTGGTTTTACTCCGGTGCTGATTGATGCGGCGATAAATGGTGCCGCGACGTCTTCAACAGCATCGAACGTAACCTTCGCGGTGAGCCCTGGGTCTTTCGCATCCAGAACGCGGTCGTACTCCTCGCGGGCCGTGTCTGGATTATCGCGCTGTGCTTGAATCAGATAACTGGTTTCAGACCACGCACGTTGCAGTTCAATTCGCGGCTCAGAAAATATCGGTTTAGAACCACGAATCATGCGCAGCTCGTCCGTTGTATTCGTGTGGCCGATGATGTGGCTCATCGCCGCGAGCCCCGCATCGCGCAATACCTGCATCACGTGCGTGCGATCTGACTTGCGAATCTGCAACACTGCGCCGAGTTCTTCATTGAACAATGCCGCGAGCATCGCATCGTTATCGCCCAGTTTTTTATGAATTTCAGTTACATCATAGTCGTCAACATCGGTCTCGCGGGCATTGAAAACCAGCGTGTCGAGATAAATAGAGGCGCCGACATGTGATGCGAATGACATTTCCGCGAGTGTCACAAACAAGCCGCCATCTGAACGGTCGTGATAGCTGAGAATTTTTTTCTCGCGAGCGAGTTTTCTCACCGCCGTGAAAAATGCTTTGAGTGGCATCGCATCATCCACATCCGGCGCACAGTCACCCAATTGTGCATAAACCTGCGCTAATGCCGACGCGCCAAGACGATTTTTACCGGCCCCCAAGTCAATCAGTAGCAATTCTGTATCGGCCTCAATTGATAATTGCGGCGTGAGTGTGGCGCTGGCATCGAGTGCGACGGCGAATGCGGAAATGATGAGTGATACCGGTGCGACAACTTGCTTGTTTTTATCGCCATCAGTCCATGTTGTCTTCATCGATAACGAATCTTTACCGACTGGAATTGAAATACCCAGTGCCGGGCACAATTCCATGCCGACCGCTTTTACCGTCGCAAATAATTTCGCGTCCTCCCCTGCCACGCCTGCCGCCGCCATCCAATTGGCCGAGAGTTTTATATCCGACAATTTTTCAATATCCGCCGCCGCGATATTGGTAATGGCCTCGCCGACCGCCATACGGCCCGATGCGGGTGCATCAATCACGGCAATAGGGGTACGCTCACCCATCGCCATGGCTTCGCCTTGTGGTGCGTTATAACCCATCAGCGTGACCGCGCAATCGGCCACCGGCACTTGCCACGGGCCGACAAACTGGTCGCGCGCGGTTAGCCCGCCCACGGAGCGATCGCCAATCGTAATCAGAAACGATTTATCGGCCACCGCCGGTAAACGCAGCACGCGATACGCGGCTTCTTTGAGGTCGATGCGGGATGTGTCCAACGCCAATAATTTCGGCAAAACCGTTTTTATATCGCGATGCATGCGCGGTGGCTTGCCGAGCAGCGCGTCCATGCTCATATCAACCGCATGGTTACCGAACAGAGGATCGGCGACGACCAATTGCGGCTCGGCCGTCGCCATGCCCAATACCGCAAACGGACAACGCTCACGCTCGCAAAATTGTTGAAACATCGCCAATGATTCAGGGGCTATCGCCAGCGTGTAGCGTTCCTGCGATTCATTGCTCCAGATTTCTTTCGGGCTCATGCCGGGCTCCTCGGACGGCACTTTGCGCAAATCAAATTTCGCACCTACGCCACCTGCATGCGCAAGCTCTGGCAAGGCATTTGAAATGCCGCCCGCGCCGACATCATGAATCGACAAAATCGGATTGGCCTCGCCCATTTGCCAGCACGCGTCAATCACCTCCTGACAGCGGCGTTCCATCTCGGCATTCGCGCGCTGCACCGAATCAAAATCGAGGGACTCCGTATTCGTGCCCGATGCCATTGATGACGCTGCGCCGCCACCCAAACCGATGCGCATGCCCGGCCCGCCGAGCTGAATAAACAATGTGCCGGGGCCGAATGGTTTTTTGTGGGTGTGTGAATTTGAAATATTGCCAAGGCCGCCCGCAATCATGATCGGCTTGTGATAGCCGCGCACTACGCCATCAGATAGTTGCTCGTAGGTGCGGAAATAACCGCACAAATTGATGCGGCCAAATTCATTGTTAAACGCGGCACCACCGAGCGGGCCTTCGGTCATGATGGTGAGTGCCGAGGCGATCCGTGCCGGTTTGCCGTAGTGGATTTCCCACGGCTGCACATGACCTGGGATTTCCAGATTGGACACACTAAAACCGGTCAAACCGGCCTTAGGTTTCGCGCCAATACCGGTCGCACCTTCATCGCGAATCTCGCCACCCGCACCAGTTGCCGCACCCGGCCACGGTGCGATAGCGGTCGGATGATTATGCGTTTCAACTTTCATGACGATGTGGGTGACGTCACGATGAAAATCATATTTTCCGCTAGTGGTACGGGTGGGAAAGAGACGTTCAATGGAGGCACCCTCAATGATCGCGGAATTATCCGAGTAGGCAACAACAGTGCCTTTGGGTGAAACTTGATGCGTATTGCGAATCATCGCAAACAGGCTTTTATCTTGCGCTGTGCCATCAATTGTCCATGACGCATTAAAAATTTTATGGCGGCAATGTTCAGAATTTGCCTGCGCAAACATCATCAGTTCAACATCGGTCGGATCGCGCCGGATGTTCGCGTAGTAGTCAAATAAATAATCGACTTCATCGTCGGACAA
>JANXWW010000085.1 GCA_025350945.1 Burkholderiales bacterium | reverse complement strand
TCGCCAGGGCAGATTTGATCGCGCAAAACTGATGAGCGATGATCTGGCACGCGTTGGCATTACCGGCATGTTCGATGCCGCGTATGCATTAGCTGAAAACAAAACCATGTTAGGCCGCACGCACTTCGCGCGCGCGCTGGTAGATGCGAAAAAAGTAAGCAGCGTGGGTAAGGCATTTGAGCGCTATCTCACTTACGGTCGCCCCGGCTTTGTGCCCCACCAGTGGGCGAGTTTGCGTGAATCGATTGACTGGATTCGCGCGGCGGGCGGCGTGGCCGTAATCGCGCATCCCGGTCGCTACCACATCACCACGCAAGACATGACCAAACTCTTGGCTGAATTCAAGGAGTTGGGTGGGACGGCGATTGAAGTTATTACCGGCAGCCACACGCCGCAGCAATATCGAGAATACGCCGCGCGCGCGCGCGAATTCGGCTTGATGGCCTCGCGCGGCGCGGATTATCACGGGCCGGGCGAAAGTCATACTGAGCCGGGTAAATTGCCACTGTTGCCAGACGATTTGGTGCCCGTTTGGTCGCAACTGCAATAAGGAATTTGCGGTGAGCCAGTTCTTCACGTTGCATCCCACACACCCTGAGCCTCGTCTCATCAAACGCGCGGCAGAAATCGTGCGCTCAGGCGGTGTGATCGCCTACCCCACCGATTCCTGTTATGCGCTGGGCTGCCATATTGGCGACAAAACCGCGATGGAGCGCATCCGCAAAATTCGCGATGTGGATGAGCGCCATCATTTCACCCTGGTGTGTCGGGACTTATCCGAAATCGGCACATTCGCCAAAGTCAATAACGCGCAATACCGATTACTCAAAGCGCACACACCCGGCAGCTACACTTTTATTTTGCAAGCCACACGCGAGTTGCCACGCCGCATTGCGCATCCGAAACGTGCCACCATTGGTGTGCGCGTACCCGAACACGTGGCCGCACTGGCACTGTTGGCAGAATTAGGCGAGCCCCTGTTATCCTCCACGCTAATGTTGCCGAACGAGGCCGAACCGCTCAATGACGCAGAGGAAATTCGCGCCAAGCTGAATCATCAAATTGATCTCATTTTAGATGGCGGCGCGTGCGGTGTTGTGCCAACTACGATCATTGATTTATCAGGCGATGAACCCATTTTGGTCAGGAGGGGTAAAGGTGATTCGACTGTGTTTGGGTTTTTAGATTAATTTTGCTGCGTCGCCAATACCCCCGTTCAATTTCATTTAAAAATACATAGAAAAATATGGATCCAGATATCATTCAAAAAATTGCTGTCTTTGCGATTCCGGCAATTTTTGCCATTACCTTGCACGAGGCGGCGCACGCTTTTGCCGCACGATACTTTGGCGACAACACGGCCTACATGCTTGGGCGCATGACCCTGAATCCGATCAAGCATATCGATCCCATTTGGACCATTGTGGTGCCACTGGCGACGTTGCTACTGAGCGGCTTTATATTCGGTGCAGCCAAACCAGTACCCGTAAATTTTGGTGCGCTACGCAATCCAAAGCGTGATTCAATCTGGGTCGCGGCGGCAGGGCCGTTGGCAAATTTGGCGATGATGCTGATGTGGGCAATTGTTGCAAAAATAGCACTCGGCATGCCGCCATCCGCGCCTGTTCAATATTTATCGTACGTGGGACAAGCGGGTATTCTGGTCAACGCCCTATTGATGATTTTTAATTTATTCCCGTTGCTCCCATTGGATGGCGGCAGAATCCTTGCGGGTTTGCTGCCAAACAATCTGGCGTATCAGTATTCGAAAATTGAGCCTTACGGCATGTTTATTTTGATCGGCTTGATGATCACACCTTTTTTTAGCCGCTTCTTGTTCCCAGTAGTAGACGCCAGCATAAAAACTGTATACTCTGTATTTGGAATTGCATAAAACAGCGTCGTAATCCGCCTCCCGGCGATGACTGAACGACGCCTAAACCAGAATCCGCAAGAAATCAGCAGTGAGAAAATTTCATTGCTTGCGACCTGATAGTTTGAATCCCGTCGCGATGATCTTGGCATCATTGATTGAATGTCCAACTTGTTCACCTAATTAACTTATTTATCATTTACTGACACGCAAAATTTGCCTGTGTTTGTGACTAAAAGGGTT
>JANXWW010000065.1 GCA_025350945.1 Burkholderiales bacterium | reverse complement strand
GTTGCGCGCGATTTCTCCGGTTACCGTAATCCTACCAACGGTGCTGTAGTCCCGATCTCCAACATTGGCAACTTCAAGCAGCCAATCAACGGGCAGGGTGGATTTATCAATGGCGCAGAGATTACCGTGTCGTTGCCGCTGAATTTATTTACGCCAGTGATGGACGGCTTCGGCGTTGTGGCCAGCTATTCGGATACCGATAGCGGAATTCAGCCAAACGGCCCGAAAGGCGCGACCCAACCACTACCGGGATTATCTCGCCGTGTGCTGAACACAACTGCGTATTTTGAAAAGTACGGTTTCTCCGCGCGCGTGAGCCAGCGTGACCGCTCTGACTATCTGGGTGAGGTTACCGGCTTCGGCGCAGATCGTGAATTCCGTTATATCAAGGCTGAACGCATTACCGACATACAGTTGGGGTATTCGTTCGAAGAAGGTTATCTGAAAGGGTTGTCATTTCTCTTCCAGGTAAACAACTTGAGAAATACGCCTTACCAAACGTATGACGGTACGCCAAACAAGCCGAATCAGATCACCTACTATGGTCGCACGACGCTGTTGGGTGTGAATTACAAGTTCTAAGTCGTTACAGGCCCTTCAAGCCCCGCCGATCTTTTGTTGGCGGGGTTTTTATTTGTACTGTGCAATTCTCTTCAGAATCTTGCGACTGATTGTGATCGCCCGGATAATATGTGTTGTGTTGTTATGATCTAACAAGATTCACGCTTCAGAAATAAAAGGTAAAACCATGTTGGACAATCGAATCAAAAATATTGTGATCGTGGGTGGCGGAACGGCCGGCTGGATGGTTGCAGCGTGCTTGTCGAAAGTGCTCAGTCGAGAATTCAGCGTTCGTCTGATCGAGTCTGATGAGATTTCCACGGTGGGCGTGGGTGAGGCAACGATTCCGCAGATTAAGCTCTTCAATAACGCACTCGATTTAGACGAAAACGATTTTGTGCGCAAGACGCAAGGTACGTTCAAACTCGGCATTGAGTTTGTGGATTGGAGCCGCAAGGGTGAATCCTATATTCACGGCTTCGGCGGCATGGGACAGGATTTGGGATTGATTCAATTTCATCACTACTGGCTCAAGCAATTTAAAGCGGGCAACGCGCCGGACATCGGTGCGTTTTCGATCAATACCGCCGCAGCACTTAAACAAAAATTTATGCGCGCGGCCATGGATATGCCGAATTCACCGCTCGCCTCAATCGGCTACGCGTACCATTTCGATGCCGGGCTCTACGCGCTCTATCTGCGCCAGTATGCTGAAGCGCGTGGTGTAACGCGCACTGAAGGCAAAGTCATCAATACGCTATTACGCGCGCATGACGGATTTATTGACGCCGTGATGATGGAAAACGGTGAAAAAATTTCCGGTGATCTATTTATCGATTGCTCCGGTTTTCGCGGGCTCCTGATCGAAAAAGCGCTCAATACCGGCTATGAGGATTGGACACATTGGCTGCCCGCTGATCGCGCGGTCGCGGTGCCGTGCACGCGGGTAAGTAACCCCATTCCGTACACGCGTTCAACCGCGCGCGAAGCAGGCTGGCAGTGGCGCATACCCCTGCAGCACCGCACCGGCAATGGCTACGTCTTCTCCAGCCAATACATCAGCGAAGATGAGGCCACGTCAACGTTGCTCAATAATCTCGACGGCGAAAAAATGGCCGAGCCGCGCACACTGCGATTTGTCACGGGCCGCCGCAAGAAATTCTGGAACAAAAATTGTGTCGCCATCGGTCTTGCTTCAGGCTTTATGGAGCCATTGGAATCGACCAGTATTCATTTGATTCAAAGCCATATCGCGCGGCTCGTCAGCTTTTTCCCCGACAAGAGTTTTAACCAGACGGATATCGACAAGTACAACTCGCAATCCGATTTTGAATTCGAACGCATCCGTGATTTTTTAATTCTGCATTACCACGCGACCGAGCGTACCGATACGCCATTCTGGAACTACGTGCGGACGATGGATGTACCGGAATCACTCAAAGAGAAGATGAAAATTTTTAAGGCGAACGGACGTTTCTTTCGCGAAAATGATGAGTTGTTTGGCATTGTTAGCTGGGTGCAGGTATTTCTCGGTCAGCGTGTGCAGCCAGACGGCTATCACCCGATGGTTGATCTGCTCACGCCACAAGAACTCAACGAGTTTGTCGGTGGCGTCGGAAACGTGATTGCAAAATGCGTTGATGCGATGCCGACACATCAAGAATTTATCGCCAAGCATTGTGCGGCGCAGGCGGCATAGCTTTACATATTTTAAATAGGACGCTAGTACCAGCTTGCCGTTTGGGGCATTTTTGCTTCAAACGGCAAGCTGGCAAAAGAGTTTAATGTTACTGCACGCGCTTGTAAGGCGTATAGCCGCCGGAACCTTTCACGTCCGGTTTGAGAATCACATAGCCGCCACTCGGAACCGAAATGGTGAGCAATGATGAGTTAATAAAAATGGGCCTGCTCGCTGTGTCAAAGACATTAATCATCGCGCCACCATTCATCAATTTTGAGTTCGCCAGTAGCACGGTTTCGGTCACGTCTTTGGTTCCAGGATTGGCGATGACAAAAACCGAATCTTCCACGCGGTCGGTGTAGCGTTCAAACGCGAGCAACTGATTCGCCGTCACCAAACGGAAATTACCGATGCGCAAGGCGCGATTTTGTTTGCGCAAATTGATGAGCTTCCTGGTCCATTTCAGTTCTGTGTTGTTGTCGTTGACTAAATCCCATCGCATCGGCGCGCGCATCTCAGGATCATCGCCGCCAGTCATGCCGACTTCGCTGCCGTAATAAAGATTGGGCGAGCCGGGCAGACTAAATTGCAGCACTTGTGCGAGCTGACGCTGGCGTGTGTCAGGCAGTGTGGTGGTGATGCGCGCGGTGTCGTGGTTATCTAGCATCATCCATGATTTTAAAATGGGCTCAATGCCTGCTTCTTCGACGACGCGGCTCATCATTCGCCCTGCGGTTGCGGCATCAATTTTGCCCGCAGCGGTTTGCAAAATGATTTCGCGTACGTTGAAATTCATCACCGCATCAACAGCAGGAAACCACTCTTTGGGATAATTGGCGATTTCGCCGACAACAAGCGAGCCCGGCTTTTGTGCGTGCGCTGCGCGCGTGAGCTCGCCCAAAAAGGCGAAACCAATATCGGGAGCCACATCGAGACGCCAGCCGTCCACACCATCGCGCAGATAGCTTCGCACCGCAGAATCATGGCCAGCGTAAACGTACTCGCGCACACGCGGATTTTCCAGATTCAGTTCGGGCAGGCTTTGCGCCAGTGCCCATGCGCGCGCGCCACCGGCGAATTCCTTGCCGAAATAAAACCAGTTGCGATAGGGGCTCGTTGGGCTGGCCGACGCTTCCTTAAATTTATCGGAATTGTGGCCCATGTGATTGAACACGCCATCAAGCACCAGCTTCATCTTGCGTTGATGCACGTTTTGCGCGAGCGCTTTTACATCCTCGCGCGTGCCGAATTCAGGGGACACTTTTAGATAATCCAGCGCATCGTATTTGTGATTGGTGTAGGCCAGATGAATCGGATTGAGATACAGAACA
>JANXWW010000057.1 GCA_025350945.1 Burkholderiales bacterium | reverse complement strand
AGCCGCGTGGGGTAGGACGAGCGATCAATTAATTCCGCCCCCACCCAGTTTTCCAATGCTTTGACGCGACGGCTGAACGCAGGCTGCGTCACATGGCGAAGCTCGGCCGAGCGCGAAAAACTGCCGGTCTCGGCGAGACTTAAAAAATCCTCAAGCCACTTGATCTCCAATGGGCAATTCCTGTTTTTGTATTATCGTTTTTATAATCAAATAAATGATGTTGCTGCTGCGCAGGTAGAAAAGCTGACGATCTCAGTAGACAGCGTGGCAATTGCATCTATTGATTGTGCCTCAAATGGCGAACCGCGTACGATCAATGGCAAATGATGCAATGCTGTTGCCTTATTTTGCGAGGGTCAAGCAGGCAGGGTTATTGCGCTAGCAGCATGAACGCATTCTTTTTCTCTTGCGCACGAATAGTTGTTTGCCATTCACGACGTCATCGCATAAAGTCTTGAATAGATTTCACACGATAAATAATTTTATGAGACCTGCCATGCGTTTAATGCCGATTCGATCCACGATTTTTTCGCTGGGCCTGTGCCTCGGTTTTGGCCTGACCGTCAATGCATTCGCCGCGCTGGCAACCACCCACACAACCACAAGTGCGGGCCCCAGCGGAATTGCACCGCCCAAACTGGTACTGGTTGTGATCGTCGATGGTTTGCCGCAAGAGCAGCTGCTGAAAAATTACGATCTATTTGTGCCCAATGGCTTTCGCCGCCTGATGGATCAAGGCGCACGATTTACCGATGCGCATCAGGGCCATGCGATCACAGTCACCGCGGTCGGCCACGCCGCGGTACTCACCGGCGCATACCCGTATCAACACGGCATTATCGGCAACGAGTGGCGTGATCGTGAAGGCAAATATATGTACTGCGTGCAAGATGAAAAACACAAATATCTGGATGGCTCGCCCACGGACGAAGAGGATGGCACCAGCCCGCGCAATTTGCAGGTGAGTACGGTGGGCGATGAATTGAAATACGCGACCAATAATCAATCCAAAATATTTGCGGTATCGGGTAAAGATCGTGGTGCGATTTTGCTGGCAGGCAAAACCGGTACGGCGTACATGTACATGAGCAAAACTGGCAGCTTCTCCAGCAGCAGCTATTACATGGCAAAACATCCAGACTGGGTGACAAAATTTTTTGAAAATAAACCGCAGGATAAATATTTCAAAAAAGTCTGGGAGCCGTTACTCGATGCCAAAGCCTATCAGCGTTCCGTGAGCGATGGCCAGACGTATTCGACCAGCTTCAAACAATTACCGACAAAATTCGGCATGCAATACGGCACCGCGATGGACGCACCGAATGAAATTTTTTACGGTCAATTGCTCAACGGCCCATATGGGGACGAGATGACGGCAAACTTTGCTAAAGCGCTTGCCGAGAATGAAAATCTCGGCCGTAACGCCAGTGGAGCCACCGATATTCTGGGCGTCAGTTTTTCCAGCCACGATTACATCAATCACAATTTTGGCCCTGAAAGCATGCAATCGCAGGATCATCTGATTCGCCTTGATCGTCAGCTCGCCGATTTATTCCAGGCCATCGATAAACGCGTGGGAAAAGAAAATGTATTGATCGTGTTCACCGCCGATCACGGCTTTATGAACGTGCCCGAATACAGTCAATCGCGACAATTCGATGCCAAACGGGTTGATGCGGGCGATCTGCGCGATGCCGTTAATCAAGCGCTGGAAATAAAATTCGGTGTGCCGAAATTGGTCAAGCAATCCATGACCGGCGGCATCACGCTCGATTACGCCGCAGCGGAGGCAAAAGGCATCACCCGCGAGGCGCTCGAACAAGCCAGTGTCCGCATTCTTATGGCGCAACCGGCGATGAATTATGTTTTTACGCGCACCCAATTAGAAGCGGGCAATATGCCCGACACACGCATCGGCAAGCTCGTCACGAGAGCCTGGAATCGTCACGCTGCGATTGATCTGGTCACGATTCTAAAACCGTTCAATTACTTCCAATCTAGAACAACCAAAACGCCCGTTGCCTGCTCACACGGCACGCCTTACAGCTACGACACCAATGTGCCGCTGATGATGCAAGGTGCGGCGTGGATTAAGCCGGGGCGCTACACGGCACCTGCGGAAGTTGTCGATATTGCACCCACACTCTCAGCAATTTTAAACACGCGCCCACCCAGCGCGGCAGAGGGCAGGGCGTTGACGGAGGCGATGCGAATGCAAGCGCGGTGATATTAAAACACCAGCACTGGCGAGCGTTTTCAGGCAAAAATAGCCGGAAAAGCTCGCCCATGCTGGAGTTTAAATTTTTATCAAATACCAATATTGTCATCCCGAGCGCTTTTCGATGGAGACCCCCGAAAGGGGGTCTCCATCGAAAAGCGGCTTGGGACGACAGCTAATTTAGTCGGGATGATGCAGTTAAACTCTTGTCTAAAATCCCCCCGCCAACGCTTTATAAACGGCCACCAGCGACGTTGCCGTTGACGCCGTACCCTGCGCCAAATCGCGTTCTGCGGCAATGCGGGTTCGCTCCGCATCGAGCACCACCAAAAAATCAGACGCACCAGCATCGAATCGTAGTTGTGCTAATTTTGCGGCATCCGTGGCGTTGACTTTTGAATCGCTTAATGCTTTTTCGCGCGTGAGTGATTGCGAATACGCGAATAAGGCATTTTCAGTTTCTTCCAACGCAACCAGTACCGTTTTATCAAACTTCGCCATGGCTGCGTCGACGCGCGCTTCGGCCTGATTAACGCGCGCACGAATCGCACCGGAATCTAAAAATGCCCATTTGATTGACGGGCCAATTCCCCAAAAGCGATTGCTGCTTTGCTCCCAGTCGCGCGGTGAACGTGCATTGACGCCATATTCGCCGCCAATCGATATGCGCGGATAAAAATCTGCAACCGCAATGCCGATGCGGGCGGTGGCTGCGGCGAGCTCGCGTTCAGCGGCGCGAATATCGGGACGACGCTTCAGCAATTGTTCGGGCGTGCCAATGGCGGTGATGATTTCAACACGCGCCAAATTGGGTTTCACTTCCAGCAAATTAGTCAAGGCACCCGGCGCTTTGCCGGTAAGTACGCTCAATCGATAGATCGTTCGCACCACCGCCGTTTCAGCCTGCGGCACGGTCGCGCGCGCAGTCTCAAGCAGCGATTTTGCACGCGCGCGATCAAGCCCGTTCACGCTACCTGCGTCAAATTTTGCGTCGGTAATTTTGAGCACGTTGGTGAAATTTTCAACATTCTGTTTCGCCAGCATTAACTCCTGTTGCTGTTCGCGAAGCTCAAAATAATTGCGCGCCACTTCCGCGGCCAGCGTAATTTGCACATCATCCAATCTTGCTTCAACGGCTGCAGCTTCAGCATTGGCGGCCTCCGCACCGCGCCGCAAGCGGCCCGCAAAATCAAGCTCCCACGACATGTCGATACTGGCAATGGCGGCGCGTGATTCCCGGTCAGCGCGGGTAGGATTTGGCGCACCTTTCACCACATTTAAGCTATCCAGCGATTCGCGATAACTCGTGTTGGCCAAAATCGTTGGTGATAACGCGCTGCGCGCTTCACGGCTCAGCGACTTGGCTTCGGCCACATTGGCAATCGCGATTTTAAGATCGTGATTGGCTTTTGCGGCGTCATCAATAAGCTGGTTCAACGTTGCATCGTTAAAGCGCCGCCAAAATGCCTTGTCCACTTCGCCTGCGTTATAAACAGCGGCGGTGTTGATAAATTTTTCATTGGTGGCAGGCGAGGGCGTTTTGAAATCTGGGCCAACCGCACAGCCGGCAACGCAGTTGGCAAGTAGAGCAGAAATGACAATAACAATCAGTTTCGTTTTCATGATTTTTCCTTAATCATTTTGTGCAACAGGAGCAGGCATCGCCATGGGCTTTGGCGCTTGTCCGCGCGTCGCGAGCTTGCGCAGCAGTACATAGAAAACCGGAGTGAGCAACAAGCCAAAACAGGTCAGCCCGATCATGCCCGCGAATACGGCAATGCCCATGGCCTGCCGCATTTCCGCACCGGCACCGGACGAAAATACCAGCGGCACCACACCGGCCACGAAGGCAATTGACGTCATCAAAATCGGGCGCAGCCGTAATGATGCAGCCTCACGCGCGGCTTCAACAATACCGCGCCCTTGATGCTCCAGCTCGCGCGCAAATTCCACAATCAGAATCGCGTTTTTGCACGCCAATCCGACCAGCACAATCAAACCAATTTGCGTGAAAATATTATTGTCCGCGCCCATGCCGATTTTTGAAAACAGGAATACGCCCGTGATCGCCGACAACAAACCCATCGGCACAATCATCACCACCGCCAGCGGTAAAGTCCAGCTTTCGTATAAGGCGGCGAGCACCAAAAACACCAGCAACACGCATAGTGGAAACACCAGAAACATGGTGTCACCGGCGAGAATTTGTTGATAGGTTAAATCCGTCCATTCATAGCTGATGCCATTCGGCAACGTCTCTTTCAAAATCTTTTCCATCTCGGCTTGCGCCACGCTTGTGGTCACACCAAAATTCGGGCCACTGTTGATATCGGCGGACGGATAAGCGTTGTAGCGAATCACGCGATCCGGCCCGAAACTGTCGCTCACATTCATCACGCTGCCGAGCGGCACCATTTGCCCTTGTGC
>JANXWW010000053.1 GCA_025350945.1 Burkholderiales bacterium | reverse complement strand
CGCATCAGTGGGTATCTTGGACTACCAACATATCTATTCCTCGCACCACAAATTGGTCTACCGAAAGATCGATAGCGATATTTATGTGTACGTCATTGCGGGGCATAGGCAAGACTACCCCACAATTCTGGCAAAACGGTTATTGAGCAGGTGATGACAGTTGATTGGTAAATTAAGTGATTGTGCTAATGCAGGATATAGATATGTGAGCGCCACTCAGCGCCAATCGGCTCGAACTATCAAGTCGTTAAACCTATTTATCAAACTACAGTAGGAACGCACTCATCAATAATTTCTTTAATTTTCGCACCTGGCAACACTGCCAGAGAAATTCAGCTACGCTCCCAGATATACCTCCACAACACCTCAGCATTGATTTGAAATTGCGCGCGCCTGCGCGCGAAACGATTTGTATACGCACCATAAATTAAGCGTGGAGCGATTTAAGCACCGTCTTTGGCACTGCAATCACGACTTTAAGCAGCGCAGCGACTGGGCCGGTTGGATTGCGACGGCTTTGTTCCCAGTTTTGCAGGGTTTTCACACTCACGCGCATGAGTTGCGCGAATTCGCTTTGCGAGAGTCCAATTTTCTCGCGTGCAATCTTCACATCCGATCCCTCCACCACGAATCGGCGCGACGGCTTTGCTTTGCCTCTAGAAATAGCTTTTGCCTCCTTCAGGCATTGCATTAAATCATTAAATAATGTCTTATCCATTTCATAACTCCTCTACGTTCCGCAGGCCGCGGTTTGGCCTGCAGGCCAAACCCTTCGAATCCCTCACGCAAGCCAAACTGTTGGCTTGGCTCTTCTCTTGTAAATAAAAAACCCGCATGCGCGGGTTTTTTAATGTTTGGCGGAGAAGGAGGGATTCGAACCCTCGATACACTTTTAGGGCGTATGCTCCCTTAGCAGGGGAGTGCCTTCGACCACTCGGCCACCTCTCCGGGTACGGCATTACTGTTCTACGTTGCTAACCTCAATTTCTCCCGCAGAACGCGCATTGTACGCGTCCCGCGAGCCAGCGTCAAAGTTGGCTAGCTCACGATACCGTCACTTCAGCTCATTGAGCAAAAACGTGTATTGCAGCGCGGTGCGATATGCGAGCTGCGCGTTGTTTGCCGAGCCCGCATGGCCACCTTCAATATTTTCGTAGTACATCACGTCATGACCCTGCTCCATCATCCGTGCCATCATTTTGCGGGCGTGACCGGGGTGGACGCGATCATCGCGGGTGGATGTCACGAATAAAATCTTCGGCATTTTCACGCCTGCTTTCACGTTCTGATACGGCGAATATTTGGCGATGAATTCCCACTCTTTCGGATCGTCCGGATTGCCATATTCGGCCACCCATGAGGCTCCCGCCAGCAGCTTGTTATAGCGCTTCATGTCCAGCAGCGGCACCGAGCAAAGCACCGCGCGGAATAAGTCCGGACGCTGCACCGCAACTGCACCCACCAGCAGCCCGCCGTTCGATCCGCCAGAAATCGCGAGATGACGCGGTGAGGATATTTTTTTCGCAATTAAATCTTCGCCCACTGCAATGAAATCATCGAACACTTTCTGACGATTAGCTTTCAAACCCGCAATGTGCCAACGCGGGCCGAACTCGCCGCCACCGCGAATATTGGCGACCACATACACACCACCTTGCGCGAGCCAGCCATTACCCACGCCACCCGAGTACGCGGGCAATTGCGAGACTTCAAAACCGCCGTAACCATAAAGCAGAGTCGGATTTTTACCATCGAACTTGGTGTCCTTATTCATCACCACAAAGTACGGAATTTTTTCGCCGTCTTTTGAGGTGGTAACAAATTGCTCAACCTTGAACGGTGTCGCATCAAAAAACGCGGGCAATGATTTTAATTTTTCGCGTTTATCCGAACCCGCCGTCGCCAAAAAAAGGGTTGAGGGCGTCAAATAATCGGTAAGCGTGACGAAATAATCATCCGATTCATCAGCATCAATCGCATTCGCGCCGACTGTGCCCAGCCCCGGCATGGCGATTGACCGGCGCACCCACTTGCCGTCTTCGCGCTTCAACTCAACGAGCTGATTTTTGACGTTATCAAGCTCGTTGATAATCATGAAATTTTTGGTGGCGGTAAAGC
>JANXWW010000051.1 GCA_025350945.1 Burkholderiales bacterium | reverse complement strand
GCCAGCTGGCGCGCCAAAGAAATTTGGTGCCAAGCCCGGCCCTAAATTCGGCGGCAAGTTTAGTGATCGTGGCACCACCTTTGGCGACCGCGCCAGCAGCGGTCACAGCGCAGGTAAATCATTTGCCAACACCAGCAGCGGGGCAAAACCCGATTACACGAAATCAGGCGCTGCCAAACCCAGCGGCCTTGGAAATTGGAACAAACCTGCCAGTGCCTACGCCGGTAAAAAAGAAGGAAGCTGGGGCGACAAGAAGCAAGGCGGTGCCACCACGCGTCGTACTACGGTTTGATTGATTTACATGCCTTGCAGATGCGAGGTGGCCGAAGTAATGAAAATGCCCTCCGAAATGGAGGGCATTTTTTATTTGGCATTTTAATTTCCCCAAGCGCGGGCGAACCGAGTTCGCCACCGTACGGCTTATCGCAAATTTCCCCCATTTCGTCGCGTAAGACTTCTCATCGCCACCGAGCCCGCTAGAATTCATCACATCACAACCACGTAATCATGGGACTAACGATGAAAATATTATTGATGAATTCACTTGCTGCAATCTCGCTGTGCGCATTGCTAGGCGCATGTGCAACAGCGCCAGATTTGCCCACGCGAGAAGCTGGAAAAACCTACATGCTGCCTGCTGAAGCTAAATGGCAAAAACTAGACACGGTGGCATATCGTGGCAAGCAGGATGATATTTTCTTTTTGAATGCTGATCTTGGTTGGTATGTGAATGGCGGCGGCAAAATTTATAAAACGATGGATGGCGGCCAAACGTGGGTTGAAAAATTATCGCAACCGGGTACGTTTTTTCGCACCGTCGGTTTTGTGAATGAAAAAATGGGCTTTGCGGGCAACATCGGCACGGATTATTTTCCCGGCGTCACCGACACCACGCCGCTGTACATGACTGATGATGGCGGCGACACGTGGCGTGCGGTGTCATCCATTGACGGGCCGACGGTGAAGGGTTTGTGTGCGATTGATGTATTGCACACCCAATTTATAAATTCCGGCGTGCTCGATTCGCGCACCGTGATTCATGCCGGCGGTTGCGTCGGCGGCCCGGCGTTTTTATTGCGCTCGATGGATGGCGGCAAATCATGGAAATCGCAGGATGTTTCTGCGCACACGAAAATGATTCTCGACATAAAATTTTTCAACGAAAATCGCGGCTTTATCATGGGCGCATCGGACACCGATACTGAGAAATCAAACGCGCTTATTATCGCCACGCAAGATGGCGGCGCGACATGGAAAAAAGTCTATCAATCCAATCGTCCATTCGAAATTACCTGGAAAGCATCTTTTCCCACGCGCGACACCGGTTACGTGACGATTCAAAATTACAATCCCGATAAAACCAACACGCTACGCCACGTCGCAAAAACGACTGATGGCGGCGCAACATGGAGCGAAATTCCGCTCGTGAACGATCATGCGGTACGTCAATTCGGCATCGGATTTGCCGATGAAAACTTGGCTGGGTCGGTACCAATACCGGCGGCTATCAAACTATGGATGGCGGGGTGACGTGGACGAGCGTGGCTGACATGGGACGCGCTTCAAACAAGGTGCGCATTATTCGCGATGGCGATGGTTTTGTGGGGTATGCGATTGGGCTGGATGTGCGGAAAATCAGGGTGCCGGGTTCTGTTAAACCGTAGCCCATGAAATTTTGTCAAACAACAACCGAAGCTTATAAGCCCGCTCCGCATTTAGCATCTGCACATACGCGATCTTGCCGTTGAGATGCGCTTTGAAATTGGCATGCTGCGCCATGTTTTGCGATTGCGGGCCATGTCTCACGCAATTGTTCGGTGTGGCTTTGAGCCGATCAAAATCCACACGCGGCATATTTGGGCGCTGGTTCATCACGACGCCGGTCACTTTTTGCTGAACGCCTTGTGCCATCACGCGGGTTTTGCGGATGTTGACGTCGAAGCCTTCTTCGAGTGCGATGCGACACACCAGAATATGAAAACGCTGTGCAGCGCGCGCGAAGTTTTCAGGGCCAGAAAAGACGAGATCATCGGCGTATCGCGTGTAGTTTGCACCGGCTGCCGAGGCTGCCGCGGCGAGCCGAACATCCAGGCGATACGCACATAAATTTGCCAGTGCAGGAGAGCTGGGCGCACCTTGTGGCAGGTGCGGCATTTGATATTGCTTTCGTTCTGCCCAGGTGAGTTTTTGCGCGCCTGCAGGCAGCGGAAATGCGCGCAGTGCGGCGTTCGGCATTTGATGCGTGCATAGACCGGTGAACGCGCGCGCCACCGGATCGGGATAGCCCAGTGTGGCAAACAAGCCATGAACACGCGAGGCTGGAATACTCGGAAAGAAATTTTTAAATCCATTCGCATCACCACGCGCTGACCCGTGTGCGGCACCACATGCGTCGCACACGAGCGTCCGCGCACGAAGCCATGCGCAGACGGGTGCGCGGGAATGCGATCCAAAATAAGTCGCAATATTCTTCGCTGCATCTCACGCAATTGCGATTTCGGAATTTCCAGTAACCGGCACGCGCCAGAGCGTTTCATCAGCCATTGATAGTGATAATGCGCGAGCGGCCCCGCCGCAGGCTGACGCGATTTTGCAATCGCGCCGGTGAACCAATCAAGCTGCGCAATCGGCACGCCGAGCCAATGCGCTAGATCGCCACAGGTGGCGAGTTTGGGCAAACGTTGTTTGCTCAGGGCCCTGTTTAAAGCCATTGGACGCGGGCCCATCTCGGGTGACACCAAAAAATAATGACGAATCGAAACCGACTTCGCGGCCGTTGCCCACGCATTGCCAAAACTCGTGTTGTTCGCGATCCAGTGTGCAAGGGCTAAGCGGGAAGTGATTTTTAAGCTGCGACCGTAGCGAAGCTTAATTTTTCCGACCAGGCGCGATAACCACTGCGCTTGCTTTGCGTGGTCGACATCAATTGCCAGCAAGCCGCGCGCAAGGATTACATCCGCATCCAGCGGCCCTGCTAAAAACGAATCTGCCAGACAAAGTGCGACGG
>JANXWW010000017.1 GCA_025350945.1 Burkholderiales bacterium | reverse complement strand
GCGTAAAGATTGGCAACAGCTTCCAGTGTCTCCGGCGTGTCGCCGGACACAACTTTGGTAATTTTGGTGATCGTATGTTCTTTGTCGCCCGGGTTAATTCGCTCTGGCGAATAGCCGACGAAAAATCCATCTTTCCATTTCATGCCCGATGCTTTTTCCAATTCAGGAATGCAGACTTCCTCTGTCGCGCCCGGATACACGGTGGATTCGTAAACAATAATCACGCCGCGTTTTAGGTGCGGGCCAATCGCGCGGCTGGCGCTAATGAGTGGGCCAAAATCAGGCAGGCGCGCTTCATTCACTGGTGTGGGCACCGCGATGACGATGATGTCAGCGGCTTTTAATTCGGAAACATCGGTGGTGACTTTCAGATGCGTTGATGCACGCAGATTTTCTTCTGATACTTCATCGGTCGGATCATGAAATTTACGGTAATGCGCAATTTTCTCTGCGGACAAGTCGAATCCAACGGTAGGGCCTGCTTTGCCGAATTCAACCGCGAGCGGCAAGCCCACATAACCCAAGCCAACAACCCCCACCACACCAACTGTATTTTTCAAGCGTGCTCTCCGAAATGAATGTGCGGGATATCCCGCTTAATCTTAATGATAGTAGCTACGATACCAGTCAACAAATTTTGCAATGCCGGTTTCAACTTCAGTCCTTGGCCGAAAATCCACCGCATTTTGCAGCCGCGATACGTCAGCTGCGGTGGCGGGCACGTCGCCTGGTTGCATCGGCAGCATATCCATTTTGGCTTTTTTGCCCAGGCAATCTTCCAGCGCGTTGATGTAGCGCATAAGCTGGATTGGATTGTTGTTACCGATATTGAAAATACGGTACGGCGCATAGCTGATCGCCGGGTTCGGTTTGTCGCCTGTCCAGGTTGAATCCGGCTTTGCGGTGGCATCGACCACCCGCATAACGCCTTCAACGATGTCATCAATGTAAGTGAAATCGCGGATCATATTGCCGTGATTGAAAACCTGGATGGGTTCGTCAGCGAGAATTGCTTTGGTGAATTTAAACAACGCCATATCGGGCCGACCCCACGGTCCGTAAACGGTAAAAAACCGCAGGCCGGTGCAGGGCAGTTGGAATAAATTGGCGTAGCTGTGCGCCATCAGCTCATTCGCTTTTTTGGTCGCGGCATAGAGCGATAAAGGATGATCCACGTTATCGTCTTCAGACAGCGGCAGGCGCGTATTCGCACCGTATACCGAGCTTGAGGACGCAAACACAAAATGTTTAACGCTGGTGTGGCGCGCACCTTCAATCAAATTGATAAATCCGACAATATTTGCATCAATGTAGGCATGTGGATTCGTGATCGAATAACGAACACCCGCCTGCGCAGCCAGATTCACGACGGCATCGAATTTTTGCTCTTCGAATAAAGTCTGGACAGCGGCTCGATCTGTGATGTCGAGCTTTAAAAAAATGAAGTTTTTCCCGGCCGGAAAACGCTTAAGCCGGTTTTCTTTCAGCTTGACGTCGTAGTAATCATTCATGTTATCAATGCCGACAACGGAATCGCCGCGCGCCAGCAAACGCAGTGCAAGATGATGGCCTATAAAGCCCGCTACACCAGTGACGAGTACATGCATTTTTATTGTCTTAAAAAGTTAACGTGCTTAAAGCAAAATCAAAGCTCATGAAGCATCATAGCTATAAGTATGAAGGATTATTTGCCGATCCGATAGTTGCAAACGATTGGAGGAGCGCTAACACAATGGTTAAGATAAAACTCTTGCCCGTTTCGTAAATGGCTAAAAAAATACGAATTTTTTTTGTTGCGTGACGGGTTCCATCAGTTTTTAACGTCTACATCAACAAGGAAAAAGGAATTCGGATCGTAGAGTTTAAGTGAGTAGCATACCCATCCCTCAATTGAGGGATTAACCTAGTTTGATGCTTCAGCTAAATTTGTAATCGATACTGGGTTAATTGTTGGCACGCTCACGATACCCAAAACAGGTTTTATGGTGTCAATGACAACATGTGTGAACTAGTTCATAGAATCAGGTTGCGGCAGCGAATATATTCGCTAAGTGACTGTATATTGCGGGCTGCAAATTAAGAATGAAGCGGTAAAAAAGTGGTGAGCGGCATGATATGGGATGGTTCATACGGCCAAGCAACCAAAGTATTCGGCGCAATCTTGTATCACATGACCGCATTTGTCTCGACTAAGAAATGTTTGGGCATTTGAAAAAAATAGTGAACCAAAATCGCATTTTTTGAAATACATTCGCAAGTTAGCTTTCGACTTTCGGTTGGGTTTGCGCTTAATTAATGTAATGGTAAATCGCTCTTTCTACGAAATGCGTGGGGCGATTCTGGCTTCTAAGCTAAATGCGCTAGCCAATATAGCGTTGGGGGAGTAAAAAATGGTTCGCCTTTTTAGTCACTATTTTCCGTTGGGAACACTGTTACTGGTGACCATGGATGCTATTTGCTTGTTGCTGGCAGACCTGTTTGGATTGCTCATGTTGAGCAATGGTGGAACTTATGAAGTAGCAAACCTGATTCCAGGTGCCATCGCTTTTGTCGGCCTCATGCTGATATTCAGCGGCACCATCGGGCTTTATTCCGATCATCCCGCAGACGATTTCTGGCTGTTCGCTCGCCGTTTGATGTTTCCTCTCCTGGTGGGCATACCGGTCTTGCATTGGGTCATGTACCGCCTGCCGGACGGCGGCGTGTCAGTCACTGCCATCGGCGCTGCATTGTTGTTCGGTTTTGCAGGCAGGCTCGCGATTTTTTCCTTCAGCAGGGCTTCGGCTTCGTTTACCACGCGCCGCGTCATGGTGCTGGGCGTGGGTGACGATGCTACGCTTGTGAAAGAAACGCTGGAGCAATCGCGGATTCCGGGCTTGTTTATCGTTGGTTTTTATTCGCCTTACACCGACAGCACGATGACGTCGAATTTGCCAGCCAATAAAATTTTGATGCCAACCACGTCTATCACCGACACGGCGCGCCAACTGAATGTGAATGAAATTGTGATCGCCATGCGTGAGCGTCGTGGTGGTGGACTGCCTTTGGCCGAGCTTTTAAATTGCAAACTTAGCGGTATCAAAGTGACTGATTTCTCGTCATTCTTCGAGAACTACAAGAGCCGCGTGCGGATCGATTTGCTGCGCGAAAGCTGGTTTATTTTTGGCGACGGTTTCCGCCAGGGGTGGGCACGCATGTTCGTGAAGCGGAGCTTTGATATCGTCGCCAGCTTGGGCTTGTTGGTGGTAAGTTTGCCGGTGATGATCATTGCCGCCATCGCGGTCAAGCTCGAAAGTCATGGCCCTATTATTTATCGCCAGTCCCGTGTGGGTCTGGGAGGCAAGCCATTTGATGTACTCAAATTCAGAAGCATGCGCGCCGATGCCGAGCGCGATGGTACGCCACAGTGGGCGAAGCGCGGCGATTCCCGCGTTACCCGCGTGGGTCATTTCATGCGTCTCACGCGAATCGATGAGCTGCCACAATTGTTTAGCGTGCTTGCCGGACAAATGAGCCTGGTGGGGCCGCGCCCTGAGCGCCCCTACTTCGTCGAACAGATCGCTGAGAAAGTGCCGTTTTATGCAGCACGCCACAGCGTAAAACCTGGCGTTACCGGCTGGGCGCAAGTAAGACATCACTATGGCGCATCGGTTGAAGATGCCTCAGACAAGCTGGAATACGACCTCTTTTATGTCAAAAACCACACCTTGTTTTTTGATATTTTGATCCTTTTTTACTCCGTCAAAGTTGTATTGACGGCGCAGGGGTCGCGCTAAGCGCAGACAACCCTGTCTGCGGTGCAGTTGCGGAATAGACGTTCCCCTCGATTCGGAATATCCTGTAGTTTTTTAAGTAATATCTACGAGCCCCGCAATTAAAATTGCGGGGCTTCGACATTATCAATGTGGATACCGTTTCTTTGTAAAAATCTGTAAATGACAAGCCATGACTGCATCGGAAAAAAATGTTGGTGGTAATTCCGAAATGCCAAGCGTCTTACCCGGCGTTGAGCTCAGTTTGCTTGACATTACCGTTGTGTCTCCTCGTCCGCCTGGCGCAAATGATTTGGCCGTTAAATCGCGTACGCTAGATTCTACCGTCGCCGCAACCATACGCCGCATAGCCACAGAAGCGGGTTGGGCAGATGATTCGGTTTATATGGCTGTATGGTTGGTTGTGCAGGGTCGTGTATTAGGTCAATCACAGGTGCGGTTGAATCAATTTCTTAAGACCGCCAACCATTGTTCTCTCCACACGATAAATACGAAATCAGTTTTTCGTGCATTGGTAGAAAGTGTTGATCGCGAGTGCGGGCGTTTGCTTGCAGCTGGGACGGAAACAGTGGCGACGGTTGCAGCGCAGGATCATCTCTGGGTTCCGCGTGTTGTTGCTGGTTACGAAAAAAATGCGTCTGCTCCACTCAACATCAGTGTTGATGTAACCGCGCAACCGGCAAGCGCATTCCAAACCGATATCGTCATTGAATTTTCTGAAACGGTGTTTAGTAGTGCAATGGTGGATTCGTTGCTGGATTGCATGATCGAAGTTTTGCAGGCATTCGCAAGATCACCACAAATACTGATTGGCGATATTGATGTGCTGGGTCGTGTGGGGCGAGAAAAAATTAGCGCTCAAGCGGCGTCAGTTTCGCCATCTCAGCAATACGATTCTTCGCTGTCGATTGTCTCTGCATTTGCCGTGCAGGTTCAACAGCATGGCGACAGAATTGCCCTGGCATGGACGAACAACGGGGCGGTGCAAAAATTATCGTATCGCGAACTTGACCATTGTTCAGATACGGCCGCGCGCAAACTGATCGCCAGCGGTTGTAAGCAGAATTCAGTTGTTGCGATAGCTTTGGATCGCTCGCGGGACGCCATTGTGGCGCTGCTGGGGATATTGAAAATCGGTGCAGCCTATTTGCCGATTGATCTCAAATATCCCAAAGATCGCATCGCATTTATGCTGGAAGATGCGGCGATCTCGCATGTGGTGGCGGGCGCAAACGCACATGCAGTTTTTCCAACACCAGTCTGCATGATAGATGTCGCTTCACTCACTGCGCATTGCTCCACAGAAATGCACGAAAGCAAAATTAGCCGTGACGCAATTGATGGCGCAGCACTCGCCTATGTCATGTACACCTCCGGCTCGACGGGTGAGCCCAAGGGCATTGAGATTTGCCATCGCTCGATCATTCGCCTGGTGTGTAATGTGGACTATGTCCGGCTTGGTGCCGACGATGTTTTTTTGCATGCCGCGCCACTGGGCTTCGATGCCTCAACGCTGGAAATTTGGGGGCCATTGCTCAATGGCGGCACCTGTGCGATCTACACGGAAAAGGTGCCGACTGGCGCGGGGCTCGCGCAATCAATTGCTGAACACAGCGTGTCCAGCGCGTGGCTGACCGCCGCGCTGTTCAATGCCATTGTCGATGATGACCCGCACTGTTTGCGTGGTTTGAATCAGCTATTGATTGGTGGTGAGGCGTTGTCCGTGTCGCACGTGGTGCGCGCTCAGAAAGCATTGCCTAACACAATCATCATCAACGGTTATGGCCCCACCGAATGCACCACGTTTACCGCGACGTATCGCATTCCACGCGATCTGCCCGCCGACATTCGCTCCATTCCTATCGGCAAGCCGATTGCGCAAACGCCCGTTTACATCGTCAACCAGCGTCTTGAGCAAGTGCCAATAGGCATCGTTGGCGAGCTTTGCGTGGGTGGGCCAGGTGTGGCGCGTGGCTACCTGCGGCGGCCAGAGCTTAATGCCGAGCGTTTCGTGCCGAATCCGTTTTCCGCCACTTCAGAATTACTGTACTGCACCGGCGATCTCGTGCGCTATTTACCTGACGGCAATATTGAGTTTATTGGCCGACGTGATGGCCAGATCAAGATTCGCGGCTTCCGCATTGAAGTGGGCGAGATTGAAGCTGCGCTGGCGCGACACCCGCAGGTGCAGGCGTGTGCGGTTTTGGCTCGTCGTGATCGCCCCGGCGATGCAAAGCTTGTTGCCTATGTTGTGCCGCGCGCACAAGCTATTTCAGCCGCTGTTTTGCGCGCGCATCTCTATGCCGAGCTGCCTGATTTTATGGTGCCTAGCGCATACGTTTCGCTGCCTGCATTTCCGGTGACTGTAAATGGCAAGCTGGATCGCCGAGCATTACCCGCGCCAGAAAATAATCGCCCGGAGCTTGCAGAGCCTTACTCGGCAGCAATTACGCCAACTGAGGAAAGCATCTGCCAACTTTTTGCGGACTTGCTCGGCATTGACCGCGTGGGTCGCCTAGATAATTTTTTCGAACTGGGTGGAAGTTCGTTATTGGTTATGCAGGCGCTCTCCCGTCTTAAAAAGATCCAGGAAGCCAAAGCAAATCGATTAAGTTCCACCGTGTTTTTCAGCGATCCCACCCCAGCCGCCATCGCGACAGTTCTGGATCAATCCAGTGAGAGTGTGATTGCTAAAAATCGTCTGGTACGACAAGCACGATCAACGCGGCCAACGCAGCAGCTATCAAGCCGCAACGCGCAAAATGAACTGAACGAGCCGATTGCGATCATCGCCATGACTGGTCGCTTTCCCGGTGCCGCATCCGTTGAAGCGCTGTGGGAAAACCTCTGCGCTGGCAAAGAATCGATTACGTTTTTTCGCAACGATGAAATAGATTCATCCATCCCGCCTGCGTTGCGTAACGATGCAGATTACGTCAAAGCGCGTGGTGTGATTGATGACGTTGAAATGTTTGACGCAGCGTTTTTCGGCATCTCGCCCAAAGAGGCTGAGTTGATGGACCCGCAGCAGCGCATTTTCATGGAGCTTTGCTGGGAATGTCTTGAGCGCGGCGGCTATTCGCCTGATACGTGTCCTGGCCCGGTCGGTGTTTTTGGCGGCATGTATAACGCATCCTATTTTCAGAAACACGTTTCGCGTTACCCGGATCGCATCAATGCGCTGGGTGAATTTCAGGTAATGCTAGCGAACGAGAAGGATTACATTACCACCCGCGTCGCGAATCGGCTTAACCTCACCGGCCCGGCGGTAAGTGTGCATACTGCGTGTTCTACATCGTTGGTGGCGATTGCGCAGGCAATGATTAATTTGCGCAGCGGTCAGTGCGATATGGCGCTTGCTGGTGGCGCATCAATTACCTGCCCGCCCCGTAGCGGCTATTTATATCAAGAAGGTGCCATGCTGTCGCCCGATGGTCACACGCGCACCTTCGATGCCAATGCACGCGGCACTGTTTTTAG